>DAIOWK010000059.1:0-14184 GCA_036758525.1 Myxococcota bacterium | reverse complement strand
AGTTCTTCAAGCTGTACGAGGAGTGGAAGGCTGCCGGGGCTCCGGGTTACCCCGTAGGCTCGCTCGAGGAGAGCTGATTCGACTGGCTGACGCAAACAGGTCCGCGTGCTGAGCCGTCTACCAATCGTCGCGCGGGCGCTCTCGCACCGCAACCTTTCCTCGTTGTAAGAGCGTCGCGCGCTCCTCGCGCGACGGCGCGCTACGTCCCACGAGAGGCTGCAACTTCCCATGGATGGATCAAAACGGATCACTAACTGCATTTTGTGCGTTGGGACCTCCTGCGAATCCAGGCGAGGTGGGCGCTCGGGCTCGGTCCCAATGGCAGCCCTGACGTTCCTGCACCGGGCGGTGCGAGGGAGCACCTCGGTCCGTCGACGCGGGAGGGTTCCCGGGCGCCGCGACCCGGCCGCTCGGGCAGGGCCTTTGCCGCGACCCCCGCTTGCACATTCCGCCATGGCATAATGCGATCGCAAAGCCCGGAGGTACCATGGCCGAAGCTCTCCGCAGCTACACCATCCAAGGTCGAAATGTGACCCTGCCTTGCGTGGTTCGCGAGGCCTCCTCCGGTGCGGCTACTTACCTTGTGAACGCCGCCACGGCCCGGCGCCTCCTGCCGGGCCCTGAGTTCGATCTCGTCGAACTCTGGCCCGGCTATGCACTCGCCAGCATCGCGTGCATCGACTACAAGGACAATGACCTCGGCGACTACAACGAGATCTCGATCGCCTTTTTCGTACGTGAGCGCGGAGCGGCCCGCGGGTTTCCGGTGATCGGGCCCGTCTCGGACTTCTTTCGCGCACGCCTGCCGACCTATATTCACCGCCTGCCTGTCAACCAGGCTTTCACCTGCGAGGCGGGCCGCACGATCTGGGGCTTCCCGAAGGTGGTGCACGAAATCGACTTCGCATACGGCGCTCGCCGCGTGGTCTGCACTTGGCGAGCGGAAGGGCAGCACGTTTTCACGTTCTCTGTACCGCGCGGCGGAAACCAGCGCATGCCCGATACCTCCCTCCTTACCTACAGCTATCTCGAGGGCGCGCCCTATCGCACGGCGTTCACCTCGGGCGCCGAGGGCGTGGGCTTCCACCTTGGGGGGGCGACGCTTGAGCTAGGGACCCATCCCATTGCGGGCGAGCTGCGTGGGCTTGGCTTTCCCCGCCGTGCGCTCGTCTCCACCTGGATGGAGAAGATGCACGGCCGCTTCGAGGCGCCGGAGAAGTTGTGACGAGCGCGACTCCCCTCCCTCCCCGCTCGGCGGGGAATGCCGCGACCCAGGGCATGCTGATCGCCTTCCACGCCCGGCAGGCTCCCGACCGCCCGGCCATCCTGTCCGCGTGCGGCGACCGTAGCTTCGCGGAGCTTGCAGCGCGGGCCTTCCAGCTCGCCCGCGCACTGCGTGCGGGCGGCTTGCGCGCGGGCGACGCAGTCGCTCTGCTGTGCTCGAACCGTCCGGAGTTCGCGGAGGCCTATGCCGCCTCTCAGTGCGCGGGCTTCCGCATTACGCCCATCAACTGGCACCTAACCGGCGAGGAAGTCGGCTACATCGTGGCGGACTGCGAGGCCAAGGCGTTTCTGGCCGACGCGCGCTTTTCCACCCTTGCCGTCGAGGCTGCAGAGCGTGCACCGGGAGCGGAGCTGCGCCTGGCCATAGGAGGCGCGATCGAGGGCTTCGAGAGCTACGACAAAGCCCTGACGGCTCAGCCCCGCCACGAGCTCGAGGATCCCTGTCTCGGCACTTCGATGCTCTACACCTCCGGCACCACGGGGCGGCCCAAGGGCGTCTACCGGAAAGCCATCCCGCGCTCGCCTCTCACGACGCCGCTCAACCGGACGGCGAGTTTCCGTCCGGGAGAGGACCTGGCTCTCGTCACCGGGCCTCTCTACCACGCTGCGCCCCTCGCACTCAATCTTGCCTTCCCTCTGGCTGCGGGCGTGGGTTGCGTGCTGATGGAGCGCTGGGATCCGGAAAGTACCCTCGAGATCGTCGAACGCTTCCGCATCACCCACACCCATATGGTGCCGACCATGTTCCACCGCCTCCTCGCTCTGCCGGAGGGGACGCGCGCGCACCATGACATCTCGTCGCTGCGCTGGGTCCTGCATGGCGCAGCGCCCTGCCCCGTCCATGTGAAGCGCGCGATGATCGAGTGGCTGGGTCCTGTCCTCTTCGAGTACTACGCGGCGACCGAAGGCGGCGGCATGTTCATTACCGGGGAAGAGTGGCTGCGCAAACCCGGCAGCGTGGGCCGCAGGCTCGATCACCAGCCGGTCGATATTCTCGACGAAGCTGGGAACCCCCTGCCACCGGGCGAGGTCGGGACTGTCTACTTCGGCGCGCCGCCGAGCGGGCGCTTCGAGTACTTCCACGCCCCGGAGAAGACGGCCGCGGCCTACCGCGGCGACGCCTTTACGATGGGTGATCTTGGCTATTTCGACGAGGATGGATTCTTGTTTCTCACGGGCCGAAGTGCAGAGGTCATCATCTCCGGCGGCGTGAACGTCTATCCGGCCGAGATCGACGCGGTGCTCCTCGAGCATCCGGCCGTGGCCGATGTCGCGACGGTGGGCGTACCAAACGACGAGTGGGGGGAGGAGGTAAAGGCTGTCGTTCAGCTCAAGGCCGAGGCCGCCGCGAGCCCCACGCTAGCCGCCGAGCTTTTGGCTCATGCGCGGGCCCGGCTCGCCGCATTCAAGTGTCCCCGGAGCATCGACTTCACGAACGAACTGCCGCGCCTTCCCACCGGAAAGATCGTACGGCGCCTCGTGCGTGATCGGTATTGGGAAGGGCGCAGCAAAAAGATCTAGGGAGTGAACATGCCGGGCTTGTGTGACGGCCGGATCGTGATCATCACGGGAGCGGGGCGCGGCATCGGGCGCGGCTATGCCCTCGAGTTCGCGCGCCAGGGCGCGAAGGTGATCGTCAATGACCTTGGCGGAGCCGTGGATGGAACCGGCTCGGCCCTGACACCCGCGCAGTCGGTCGTGGACGAGATCCGCAAATCCGGTGGCCAGGCGCTGGCGAACGGCGACGACGTATCGGACTGGGAAGGCGCGCAGCGGCTCATCCAGAGCGCGACGGAGGCCCTCGGGGGACTCGATGTCCTGGTCAACAATGCAGGAATTCTGCGCGACCGGATGCTGTTCAACATGAGCGCAGAAGAATGGGATTCCGTGATTCGCGTGCACCTTCGCGGCACTTTCTGCACGACCCGCCACGCTGCGGCGTACTGGCGCGATCGTGCGAAGAGTGGGAGACCCAACCAAGGCCGTGTCATCAACACGACCTCCGTCTCGGGGCTCTATGGCAACGCGGGCCAGTCGAACTACGGCGCCGCAAAGGCCGGCATTGCGGCCTTCACCATCATCGCCGCGAAGGAGCTCGAGCGTTTTGGAGTGACCGTGAATGCGATCTCCCCCGGGGCCCTCACGCGCATGACGGAGAACCTGCGACCGGGGGCAAGTACCACGCTGGTGCAAGGCTTTGACCCCCGTTCACCGGACAACATTGCACCCATCGCAGTCTGGCTCGGAAGCCTGGAGTCGAGCCAGGTCACGGGACGGGTCTTCGAGGTTTCGGGGGGGCGCCTCTGTATCTCGGAGGGTTGGACGCGCGGTCCGGAGGTCGAGCGCAACGCGCGCTGGGATCCCGCGGAGCTCGGCCCGATCGTGCGCAGCCTCCTCGAGAAGGCACGGCCCGCGGAGCCGATGAGCCGCCCGCGCGCGGGCTAGCGGCGAGTCCTGAAAAAGGCGCGCACGTCGTCCACCAAGAGCTGAGGGACCTCGAGTGCCGCGAAGTGTCCGCCCTCGGCCATCTCGCTCCAGCGCTCGATGCGGTAGAGCCGCTCGGCCCAGCGGCGGGGCGGCCGGAAGAGCTCGTGCGGAAAAATCGCGGCAGCGGTCGGGACCTCGACCCGCCCCTCGACCGCGCCAAAGCGACCCGAGCGCCTCGACTCGTAGTAGAGCCGCATGGATGACCCGATCGTCCCTGTTACCCAATAGAGCATCACGTTCGTGAGAAGCTCGTCTCGCCCGAAACGCCGCAGCGGATCTCCGCCGCAGTCACTCCAGCGCCGGAACTTGTCGAGGATCCAGGCGGCGAGGCCCGCGGGCGAGTCGAGCAGTGCCGCCGCCACAGTGTCGGGCTCGAGAGTCTGAACGGCTTGGTACGCGGCGCCTTCGCTCATATAGCGGCGGGCGGCTTCGAGGTTCGCCAGTTCGCGCGGAGAAAGGCTCTTTAGGGGATCGTCCGCCGGCGGAGGTGCCAGCACCAGGTTCAGGTGGAGGCCGCAGCACCGTTCGTGGTCAAGGAGTGCGACATAGGAGTTCACCATGGCCCCCCAGTCACCACCCTGTGCGCCGTAGCGCGCGTAGCCAAGGCGTTGCATGAGGGTGATCCACATCTCGGCGACGCGCTTCACGTCGCAGCCGGGCGCCTGCGGCGCCTGCGAGAAGCCGTAGCCGGGGAGCGAGGGACAGACCACATGGAAGGCATCTTCCGAGCGACCGCCGTGTGCCACGGGATCGGAGAGGGGAGCCACGATCTTCATGAACTCGGCGATGGAGCCCGGCCAACCGTGGGTCACAAGGAGCGGAAGCGCGCCGGGCTCCATCGAGCGTTGGTGCAGGAAGTGGATGCGCAGACCATCGATTTCCGTCGTGAACTGCGGAATGCGGTTCAGTGCGGCTTCTTGGCTTCGCCAGTCGAAGCCGCTCCGCCAGAAGCTCGTGATCTCGCGAAGCCACTCGGGATTCGCTCCGTACTGCCAGCCAGAACCTAGAATCGGCACGACGAAGCGTGTGCGCGCGAGACGCTCGCGCAGATCTTCCAGCACGCCTTCCGCAACCCGAATCTCGAAGGGGCGGATCTCTGCGCTCATGGGAAGGCCTCGACGACCGCGCGCGAAAGCAGCGTCCGGATGCGAAGCGCCGGTGTCATCGGAAGCGTTCCGTTCGTGAGGAGAACGAAGGTGAGGTCGCGCTCCGGGTCAGCCCAGCAAAGGACGCAGGAGAGGCCCGCGTGGCCGAAGGCCCGCGGTGAGGCCGCGCCGAATCCGAAAAGGGGCTCGGGGGGCTCCCCTCGCAGACGCCAGCCCAGGCCCCAGGTTGTCGGACCAAGATCCACCTCGCGCAGTGCAAGCGGGACACCGGGCCAGAGCGGGAGCCCCTCGCGCACCCCAGGAAACTGGATGCGCAGGGCCTCGCGCGCAGTTTCGGCTCGGAGAAGCCGGCGCGAGCCCAAGGCACCCTCGCGAAGCCAGCAGCGAAGGAAACGCCCCAAGTCCTCGGCCGCGCCGTAGGCCCCCCCGGCAGGATGACCCGCCGCGCGAAAGGACGGATGATTGACCGCCTCCGCCCAGCGCCCGTCCTCACGATCCGAAGGGTGCGCGTACACCCAGGCGACGCGCGGTTCGGTTTCGGGAGGGAGTGGAAGATACGTGGAGCCCATCTCCAGGGGCTCGAGCACGCGCTCGCGCAGGGCCTGCGCCAAGGGGGTCCCGGCTGCACGCTCAAACACCGCGCCGAGTAGCGCGAACGCGGTCTGGCCGTGGTAGACCGCACGGGTACCGGCGGGCGTATCGGGGACGAGATCCTTTAGCGTGGCCACAAAGAGCGCGCCCGATCCGAGGCCGAGAATATCGGGGCCGGGGGAAACGGGGATACCGGCGCTGTGCGAGAGGAGATGGCGCACTGTGATGCCGCCCTTCCCATGGACTTCAAATCCGGGGAGAAAGCGCGCCACCGGGTCATCGAGCGCAAGTTTCCCGTCATCCACCGCGCTTAGCACAAGCGTCGCGACGAGCGGCTTCGTCATGGAGAAGAGCGGGAAGATGGTGGAGGGCTCAACCTTCACCGGAGGTTCGCGACGCGCGAGCCCCACCGCATGGAGGCCGACCACACCTTCGCCCTGCGTGACATGCAGCACGCCGCCCGCGAATAGTCCTTCCGCGGCAAATCCCTCGAGGAGCGCGAAGGCTTTGCCGAGTGAGGCTTTCGGGGGCGCGGGCATCGCGGGATTCTAACGGGGGGTGACATCCGCCCGCATCCGGTGTTTGATGAGCCTTGGACGACGGAGGGCCGAACGATGGCGACGCGTGCAATCGACTGCTGGGTCAACGTGAACATGGGCGAGCAGGCGAAACCCGAGTGGCTGATCCGTGTGAAGGAGGACTACTTCCGCGCGGGCGACGAGTTCTTCAAGAATCTCACGATCGACGAAACGCTCGAGATGATGAACCGGGTGGGATGCGAGAAGGCGGTCGTCACCGTCGATGCGGAGCGTCCAAGCGAGCGGGTGCTCGAGTTCCCGCGCCGTCAGCCCGCACGCTTCGCGCTGGCCGCGGGTGTTTCTCCGAATTCCCTCCTCAAGGGCTGCTGGGCGCTGGAGGACCTCGCGCGCAACGAACGCGTGGTGATGGCGCGGGTCGTCCCCTTTCAGGTCGACCTCCCGCCCGACCATCGCAACTACTACCCGCTGTACGCGAAGTGTGCGGAACTCGATCTTCCGATTTCGATCAACACCGGCATCCCGGGTCCGCCTGTGCCGGGTGAATGCCAGAACCCGATGCACCTCGACCGGGTCTGCCTCGACTTCCCGCAGCTTAGGATCTGCATGGCCCACGGTGCGGACCCGTGGTGGGGTGTCGCCATCCGCTTGATGATCAAGTATCGCAACCTCCACCTCATGACGTCTGCCTACTCGCCGCGCTACTTCCCGCCGGAACTTGTGTACTTCATGAATACGCGCGGCCAGGAGAAGATTCTGTTCGCATCAGACCACCCGGTGCTCTCGACGGAGCGCTGCATCAAGGAAGCGAGCGAGCTCGACTTGCGTCCAGGTGTGCTGGACAAGTTCTTGTACGCGAATGCCGAGCGGCTTTTCTTCTCGCCCCGCAAGCCGCGACACTAGCCCGAGCTAGGACTCGCGCGGAACGATGAACTCGAGCACGTGGCCGTCGGGGTCGCGCACCCAGATTTGGCCAAGCTTGGGGCTCGTCGCGAGGACCTCGGTTAGCTGCTCGCGCAGGTGTTTGAGGGTCGCCTCATAGTCGTTGACTGCGAAGGCCGCGTGACGCGCAAGGGGCGTAAGCGTCGGGGCCGGGGCACCCACGTCGACACCCGGGGGCGTCTCGATCAAGTGGACCTCGCAGGCGCCGGCGCGGTACCAGACGCCCGGAATTCCGAGACCCGCGGGTCGGGGAATCTCGACCAGGCCAAGAACACCTTCGTAGAAGGCCCGCGAGCGAGCCAGGTTTGTGACGGGAAAGGACATGTGGTGGGCCTCGAGGCGGAGTGCCATGGGATTTTCTCCTCCCTCCGAGCCATTGTCCGCCGCCGTGGAGCGGGAGGCCAGACCAATAAAAGAAGTGACTTGTCACTTTCTTTATTTCGGGATAGGCTTCCCCCCATGTCGACGCTGCGTCCCCGCGTCTTCTCCGGCCGATCCACCCTCCCTCGACGTTCTGTGCGCGAACCCGGGCCCCGCCGCACCCAAGCCGAGCGCCGCGCAGCGACGGCGCGGGCGCTCCTCGATGCCACGGTCTCAAGCCTCTTCGAGGTCGGTCACGCACGGACCACGACCACCGAGATCTGTCAGCGCGCCGGGGTCTCGCAGGGCGCCCTCTTCAAGCACTATCCGACCAAACAGGCTCTCCTCGCTGCGACCGCGGAGCATCTGTTCGACACGCTCCTCGCACGCTACCTCGAGGGCTTTGCGCGGGTTCCAGCCGAGGCGGACCGTGTCGCCGAGGCGGCGCGCCTGCTCTGGCGGATGTTCGAGAGCCCCGAGCTCGCCGCCGCCTTTGAACTCATGATCGCCGCGCGCACCGACCGCGAGCTCGCTCAAGGCCTGACCCCCGTGGTGGCCCGACACGCAGAGAAATTGCGGGGGCATGCCCGGCGACTTTTCCCGGAAGCTGCGGGAAGACCTCGCTTCGATCTCGTCCTAGATGCCATGCTGGAGCTTATGCAAGGCATGGCTCTCTCCCGCGTCGTGGACGCGGATGAGGCGCACCGCAAGCGTCTGCTTCAATTCATGATCTCGCTGGCCCGCAGCGCATTCGAGCCGGCCAAGGAGGAATCCCGATGAGCCTCTCGACCCCTGCAGCCCCTCCGTCCTTCGTGCGCTTCGGTCCGAAGGCGTCGGCTCCGCAAGAGCTCGTGGATCTCGGCCGCTATCCCGTTCTCGAACTCGAATCGCCCGGTGCGCAGCGCGTTCTTTCGGCGGCGCGGGCTCAGCTTCGCATGATGGGCGCCTCCGAGCTGCCGGGCTTCGTACACGCGGAGGGGCTCGCGCGGCTCGCGGAGGACGCCCGCGCGCTCGCGCCGCAGGCCTACCGCAGCACAGGCAAGGGTACGCCCTACCTCGAACTGCCCGACGCAACCCTTCCCCCGGACCACCCGCGCAGACATCTCGGCGCATTCGCGGTGGGCGTGATCGCTTACGACCAGTTTCCAGCCGGCTCTCCGCTGCGTCAGCTCTATGAGTGGGAACCCATGATGGAGTTCATCGCGGCTGTCCTCGGGAGGGGCCCGCTCTATCGTTACGCAGATCCCCTCGGCGCACTGAACGTCGCGGTCATGGGCGAGGGGGATCTCCTGCAGTGGCACTTCGACCAAACCGACTTCGTGGTTTCCCTTGCGATCCAGTCCTCGGAGTCCGGCGGCGACTTCGAGGTTGCACCGCGCATCCGTTCCCAAGACGATGAGCGCTACGAGCATGTGGCAAAGCTGCTCGCAGGAGCATCCGACGAGGTGCTGAGATTGCCCATGACGCCCGGCACGCTGCTCATCTTCGAGGGCCGCTACTCGATCCACCGCGTGAGCCCGATTTGCGGGACAACCGATCGGCTGGTGGGCCTGCTCGCCTACGACACGAAACCTGGCACCACCAGCACGGAGCTCCTGCGCCGGGCGCGCTACGGCCGTGCAGGCTGAAAAGCCTCCGAGCGAGGAGGCATCCCGCGACGCTACCCGCGTCGAGCGCGACGCCCTCGGAGAGCTCGCGCTTCCCGCGGACGCGCTCTACGGCATTCACACCGCACGCGCACTCCGGAATCTCTCCTTTTCGCGCCGCTCCCTCGGCTCGTGCGCGCCCTACGCCCGTGCCCTTGGCGTTGTGAAGGGCGCCGCCGCGCGCGCGAATGGAGACGCCGGTGTCCTCGCTCCGGAGCTCGCGCGCGCGATTGAAGTTGCAGCAAGCCAGATCTCGTCCGGAACGTTCGACCGTGCGCTCGTCGCGGATCTGCTGGGCGGAGGCGGCTCCATCGCCGTGCATATGAACGTGGCCGAGGTCATCGCGAACCTAGCGAGCGAGAGCCTCGGCGGTCGCCGAGGCGAGTACGTTCCGGTCCATCCGAAGCGGCACGTGAACGCCTCGCAGTCCACGGCGGATGTGTGCCATACCGCCCTGCGGCTCGCGATCCTTGAGCGGAGCGGGGTCCTTCTGGCGGCCCTCGAAACCCTCGCAGCCTCGGTCGACGCCAAGATCAGCGAGCTCGGCCACGTGCCGACCCTCGCAAGGACCTGTCTCCAAGACGCACTGCCCACGACGCTTGCCCTTCTCTTCTCGGGCCACGCCGCTCTCGTCCGCCGACGTGCCGCGGAGCTCGCCCACAGTCTCGAGGCGCTTCGTGCGGTAACGCTGGGTGGCACCGTGATCGGAAGTGGCGAGGGCGCCCCCGAGCGCTACCGCGAGCGGGTCGTCCCTTTGCTCGCCGCGCGCGCCGGGGTCGAGCTCCGCCGGCATCCCTCCCCCTGCGACCCCCTCCAAAATGGCGATGACGTCGGCGCAGTCTCCGCGCAGCTCGCGCTCCTCGCCCACGGGCTAGCTAAGATCGCGCAGGACTTGCGCCTCCTTGGATCGGGGCCACGCGGGGCCTGGGAGAGCTCGCGCTTCCCCATGTGCAGGAGGGATCGAGCTTTTTCGCGGACAAGGCGAACCCGCTCGTGCCGGAGACGCTTCTCCAGGCCAGCTTCCAGGTGCTGGGTTGCGACCGTGCCGTGCAGGCTGCACTCGAGCATGGCGAGCTGCATTTGAACGTCTTCGACGGCTTTGCGGCGGTGAACGTTCTCGACGCCCTCGAGCTGCTCTCGAACGCAGTCCTTCGCTTCGACGAAGGATGTGTACGGGGGCTTGTCGCGAACGAGGCGCGCTGCCGAGAGCTCGCGAGCCTCGGAAGAACCTCGTGACAAGCGCCACCGCAATCGAGGCGCCGCGCTTGGCCTGGGCGAAGGCGTGGCTTTCACAGCCGCTTCGGCTCTACCTCGACGCGCAGTTTTGTGAAGCATCGGGTTCGGGCGGGCACAGCGCTCTCAATCCGGCCAACGGTGCTCCCCTCGCCCTCGTCCCCGAGGCTTCGACCACCGACGTGGACCGGGCTGTGGGCGCAGCGCGGCGCGCCTTTGAATCCGGACCTTGGCCCGCCCTGCCGCGCCGCGAGCGCGGACGTTTGCTTCAGCGCATCGCCGAAGTCGTGCGGGCGAATCGAGCCGAGCTCGCGACCCTGATCGCGCTCGAGAACGGCAAGCTCTACCGAGAGGCGTACCAGGATGACATGCCTGATACCGCCGATGTCTTCGACTACTACGCGGGCTGGGTGGACAAGCTCTACGGGGAGACCTGCCCGGTGGAGGGGCCGTTTCTAAACTACACGCTGCGCGAGCCGATCGGGGTGTGCGCGCTCATCGTACCTTGGAACTTCCCCCTGCTCCTCGCGGCGTGGAAGCTGGCTCCGGCGCTCGCCATGGGCAACACCGCCGTACTAAAGCCCTCGCCCTTCACATCCCTCTCGCTGGTGCGCTTCTTTGAGCTTCTCCACGAGAAGGCGGGTCTTCCCGCTGGGGTCGTGAACCTGGTTCTCGGCGGAGCGGGGGTCGGCGAAGCGCTCGTGCGACATCACGGTGTCGACAAAGTCGCCTTCACGGGCAGCACGGACACCGGGCGCCGCATCGTGCATGGCTCCGCGGATTCCAACTTGAAGGCGGTGTCCCTCGAGCTCGGTGGAAAGTCGCCGAGCATCGTTTTCGATGATGTGCCCGATCTCGACTTTGCAGTGGCGCGGTCATTCGAGTTGATGTTCTCGCAGAAGGGCGAGAAGTGCTCGGAGCCCACGCGTTTTTTGATCCAGCGCAGGCTCTACGACGACTTCGTCCGTCGCTTGGCGGAGAAGGCGGAGGCCGTGGTCTGCGGCGACCCCTTCGATCCCGCGAGCGACCAGGGGCCCCAATGCAATCGGCCGCAATTCGAAAAAGTGCTCCACTACATCGAGCTGGGTCGGCGGGAGAGTGCGCGGCTCCGTGCAGGCGGCGGACCCGACGTGCGGGGGCGAAACGCGGAGGGGCTGTTCGTGCGCCCGACGATCTTCGACGAGGTGCGGCCAGAGATGCGGATTGCACGCGAGGAGATCTTCGGTCCGGTGCTCTGCGTGCTGCCTTTCGAGGATGAAGATGAAGCGGTCCGGCTCGCCAACGCGAGCGAGTATGCGCTCGCGGCGGGGCTCTACACGCGGGATGTCGCCCGGGCACATCGCATTGCGCGCCGCCTCGATGCAGGCATGGTGTTCGTAAACCGCTACGGCTGCTACGACTTCGCGAGCCCCTTTGGGGGGTTCGGGCAAAGTGGCTGGGGCAAGGAAATGGCGCTCCACTCGCTCGAGGGCTACACGCGCACGAAGTCGGTGTGGGTACACCTGGCATGAAGTGGGTTCTACCACTCCTGCCCGGCGAGCCGGTCTGCGAGCAGCAATCTGACCGCCTGCGCATCCGGATTCAGGACGAGCAAGGGATCGAGGTGCGAACTCCGCCTGAAAGCGCGGCGGTGTCGAGGGCCTTTCGCCCTCTCGTCGCGGGGAGCAGAAGGACCTCTCCACCCCCCTTGCACTCAGGCCGGTCGCTGCTCCCAACGCGGTGCACGCTGGCGAGAGAGATTCCGGCCGTGTGAGCTCGAGGCCCTCCCCGCGCCGGAGGGGACGGCGAACGGATGCTCCCGCCTCACGGGGATCGCCTTCTTCATCAGCCGTTCGATGCGTGCGAGCTGATCGCGCTCGGTGGTGTCACAGAGCGAAAGGGCCACCCCCCGCGCCGCCACGCGTCCCGTGCGTCCAATGCGGTGAACATAGCTCTCGGAGGCATCCGGAAGCTCGAAGTTAATGACGTGGGAGATGCCCTCCACGTCGATGCCGCGGGCTGCAAGGTCGGTGGCCACGAGCACGCGCGTGGTGCCCCGACGAAAACTCGCAAGAGCGCGCTCACGCTGCGCCTGAGAGCGGTCGCCGTGAATGGACTCGACGGGTTCGACGGCCGCACTCAAATGCTTTGCCACTCGGTCGGCACCGCGCTTGGTGCGGGTGAAGACGAGCGCGCGGGTCACCGCAGGATCGGCGAGCAGGTGCGCGAGAAGCCGGCGCTTGTCCGGACGCTCGACGAAGAGCACGGCCTGCTCGACCTGTGCGGGCGGTGTCGCAGCGGCCGCGACCGCAACCCAGGCCGTATCTCGCTGCACGGAGTCTGCCAGGGTCCGAATCTCCGGAGAGATCGTGGCCGAGAAGAGGAGCGTCTGCCGCTCTCGAGGCGTCGCGCGGAGGATGCGTCGCACGGCCACCAAAAAACCTGCATCGAGCATTCGGTCCGCTTCGTCGAGGACGACAATTTCGACCTGGCGCAAATCCACTTCGCGCGCGCGCATCAGGTCTTCGAGGCGACCCGGGGTTGCCACGACCACGTCCACGCCGCGCCGCAGGGCGCGCCGCTGCGGCGCGTCGCTCACACCGCCGAAGACGACGGCATGCTCGAGGCCAAGCCCAGCGCCAAAGTCGCAGACCGTCTGTCCGATTTGGGTCGCGAGTTCCCGCGTCGGCGAGAGAATGAGGCCGCGGATCGCGCGGGCGCCCCGGGGAGGTGGGCCCAGGGTGGCGAGGCGCTGGACGAGGGGAAGCACAAAGGCTGCGGTCTTGCCGGTACCCGTTTGTGCGCAGCCGAGGACATCGCGGCCTGCGAGGACGAGAGGGATTGCCTGCGCCTGGATGGCAGTGGGCGCGGCGAATCCCGCGCCTTGCACTGCCTTGAGCAGCGCGGGATGAAGCGAGAGGTCATCAAATTGAATCAAGAGTCCATTTCCTTTGATGCGGCGACACGCCGCAGATGTGCTCACACACCAGCCACCCGGCCGGGGCGAAGCGGACCAAAACCACGGACGAACCGGAACGGCCAAATCCCGTTCCAGACCGTCTGGGTGAGGCATTCTTCAGAGAGATCGGCTTGCGGTGGGGATACCAGGCAAAGATCTATTGAGAGAAGGCCTTCAAGTTGTCACCGGGATGCATCGGCATCCGGACAGGGCAACCGTAGCACGGTTCTGTGCACTCGCGACGGGGAGGGGATGCGAGCGCCATTCGGCGAAAGGAAAGGCGCTAGTGCGGTGCGAGGCGCTCGCGCAGCGTGCCGACGAGGCGATTCGCGCCGTCCTCCAGCGGCCCGGTACCAAAGACGTAGAAGTCCGGCCGTTGGAGCACCACGGCCACCCCGGCCCGAGCGAACCAGCGCGCGTAGCTCCCGTGGAGGTCGATGATGGGCCCGTCGTTTCCCACCCATGCGCCAATGCCACCCAGCGAGGCGAAGAACGCGGCGAGCTCTGGGTCGAGTCGCGTCACGGGATCGCAATGCGGGCTCAAGAGTGTCCACCCGCGACCCACCACGTCGTCGAAGAGGCCGGTCCTGGCTCCCTGGCGCACGCGATCTTGCACGAAGAGCTGCCCCGCAAAGCGGTCCCCCTGTGCGAAGAAGCCAGGCCCGAGCGCGGGAGGCGGAAGGGGCGGAGAAAGGCCGGCCGACTTTGCCGCGGCAATCATCCGAGCGTCGCGCGCCGCCGCTTCCTCGGGATCCGCAACGCAGATCACCTTGCCAAGCGCCATGGAGAATTCGATGACCGCACGCACCTGGGGGATGCGCTCGCTCGGATAGGTGTCGAGGAGGGCCTCACCCGCCTTGCCTGCCAGCACGAGATCAAGCTTCCACGCCAGATTGGCCGCGTCCCGAATCCCTGAGCACAGACCCTGACCTGCAAAGGGTGGCATTTGGTGAGCGGCGTCGCCGGCCAGGACGAGCCGCCCGTTGCGCCAGGTGTCGACCCACCGGGCTTGAAACCTGTAGAGCGCGTGGCGTTCGAGCGTGGCGGCAGAAGGAGTGACA
>DAIOWK010000058.1:0-14265 GCA_036758525.1 Myxococcota bacterium | reverse complement strand
CTCCGTCGCGTGCTGTAGGAACTCCCCCTTGACTGCTTCGCTCGCAAGTCCCGTCGCGCAGATGGCGTGGAACTTGTAGCGGAGGATGCACACGATCTCCGTCGCGACTGCATGGTTCAAAAGAGCGATGGCGTCTTCGATCTTTCCCCCATAGTTTTGTGTGACCGCTCCTTGGCTCAGTTGCTGGCGAGCCCTCCGACGAATCTCCTTGACGTCGCCAAGAAACGACCCCGGTTTGCTCATGGCCTGTCCCTTTCTGGGTATCTCTGGAAGGTTGGAGGAACGGGAAGCCTTAATCCCTGCGAACTTCGTGGGGCTCGCTTCGGGTGACGAGCGCCCACCCCAACTAGCCTAGGGATTGAAAGAGCGCTCGTCGATTCCCGAGGGACGACAGCACCGCGCGTCGTGCGCCTCGTCCAGCAGGGTTCGATCCGCCGAGCCGCGCCTTGAGGCGTGATTCGAACGGACGAGCGGGGAATTGCACACTTGTGCCGCGCGTCCATGGACCCTTGGGTCTGCTCGGTCGCGCCGCACAAACACGACGCCTAGAATCCACCCGGCATGCGTCTTTGGGCCATCGCCGTCGCAACTCTTCTCATCTTCGTCATCCTGTGGGACGCATTTCAGACCATCGTCCTCTCTCGCCGCGTTTCGCGAAAGTTCCGCCTGACGCGGGGCTTCTACCTCCTGCTCTGGACGCCATGGAGCGCCGCCGCGAAGCGCGTCTCTCCGGGACGCCGAAGAGAGAATCTTCTCACGGTGTTCGGCCCGCTCTCGTTGATCCTCCTTCTCGTCTTCTGGGCGTTCAGCCTAATCGTCTCGTTCGGGCTTCTCCATTGGGCTCTCGGCTCACAGCTCACGGGTCCAAACGGGACCTCGGGGTTCGGCACAGACCTCTATATGAGCGGCACGAACTTTTTCACACTGGGCCTGGGAGACGTGACGCCACGAACGACGCTCGCCCGCGGGCTCACCGTCCTAGAAGGGGGCATGGGATTTGGGTTCCTGGCGCTTGTGATCGGCTATCTCCCCCTGATCTCCCAGGCGTTCTCTCGCCGGGAAGTCCATATCTCCATGCTGGACGCGCGCGCGGGCTCTCCCCCGACGGCGGCCCAGCTGTTGCGCCGGCATTGCAAGGACGGAGATCAAGATCTTCGCCAGGTCCTCCGAGAATCGGAGAGCTGGTCCGCCGAGCTTCTCGAGAGCCACATTTCCTTTCCGCAGCTCTGCTTCTTTCGGTCGCAGCACAACAATCAGTCGTGGGTTGCGGCGCTGACGACGATCCTCGATGTATGCTGCTTGGTCCTCACTCGAATCGAGGACGGCGCGGCGCCCACGGCGCGCTTAACCTTTGCGATGGCGCGTCATGCGGTGATCGATCTTTGCGCGGTGCTCAATCTGAAACCGATACCGCCACCCGTGGATCGGCTCCCCCCGGAGGAAGAAGCACGACTCGAGCGTTTCCTCGCCGACGTCGCTGTTCGGTTCCGCGTGGACGAGGCCTCGGCCGCCGAATTCGCGACCTTGCGTGCGACCTATGAGCCCTACGTCTATGCGTTGTCGGAGCGTGTCATGATGCCGCTCCCGGGATGGATCCCTGCGGACGATGCACACGGCCACTGGCACACGATGGCATGACAGGTCGAACCTTCCGACAATCTCTTCTCGGCCGCGGCGCAATCCATCCCCAAGGGCGGCGATCCTCGGCGTGCTCCTCCGGGAAGGGACCCTTGAGCGGTCGCGTGCTAATGTGACGGCGACGTTAATTCCTTTCTTTGGCGAATGTTCAAGACGTGACGCAGGACGAGCAACTCGAAGCCCCGCCTCCGCAGGCGGGTGTCTTTGTAGAGAAGGGGGAGCCATGAAGGCACTCGGGAAGGTGCTGATCGATGGCCTCGAGACGAGAGGCGTCGTCCTAGACGAGGACCGGCGCGCCGCGGTCCTTCGAGCGGCCGAGGAACTCCTCGACTCGAACATCGCAATGCGTACGCTTCAAGTCGGCGAACGAATGCCCGCCTTCACGCTTCCCGCCGCGACCGGCGAGATGGTTGGCCTAAGCGACGCTCTCCGTGACGGTCCTGTGGTGGTGAGCTTCTTCCGGGGTACCTGGTGCGAGTACTGCCAGGCTTTCGTCCGCGCCTTGGCCGACGCGTACGATCAGATCCGCGCAGCCGGCGCCAAGGTCCTCGCTATCTCTCCGCAACGGGAGGGAATCGAGGGAGCGAAGGCGCTGCCCTTCCCGTGGCTCCGGGACAACGACAACCTCGTGGCCCGAAAGGTGGGCGTGGCATTCGAGCTGCCACGGGATCTGAGCTGGGCCTATCGCGAGCTCGGAATCGACCTGCCCAAACTCAACCAGTCGGATCGCTTCGAGCTGCCGGTCCCAGCCACCTTCGTGGTGGCGAAGGACGGGTGCATTCGCTTTGCCCATGTCGAGCCGGACTACCGGCGGCGGCCTTCGGTGCAAGAAGTGCTGGGCGCCCTCCAGCGGGCGGGTGGCTGACTGGTAGACCCGCCAACCGTTCCCAGCTCGGCGCCGTCGCCCTGCACATCAGCGCTCACGCGTCCTTCTTCGCGCGAGACGTGGGCGACTGCGGTCCTGGGCGGTTCTGAAGCAGCTTCCTCGGGTGGACACCATCGACGTAGCCCATGAACGGCGGCCTCAGGTTGTACCCGAGCAACTCCTGCACGCGCTCGGGCAGACCCGCGGCCTGCGCCGGCGGAACGGTGAGGAGGTGCGTCTCGATCGGCCTTAGCCACGACGCCGCATAGTTCAGGACGACGCCGGTTCGGGGCCGGTCCGTGAGATTGGCACCGCCTCCGTGCCACAGGCTCCCCAGGTAGAAGAGTGCCGAGCCGGACCGGAGTGAGACAGAGATCGCGCGGTCGGTCTCAGGCCTCGCGTGGAGTCGATGGCTACCCGGAACGACGCACGTCGCGCCGTTCGCTTCGGTGAAGTCGACGAGTGGCCACATTATGCTCATCACGACCTCGGGGTGAGGCCTCGGAAGGGGATAAATCGCGTCGTCGGTGTGGAGCGGTTGGGCGCGCTCACCCGGACCGATCTCGATCGCAGCGGGTGCGTTCAGTTGGTAGTGTCCGAGCACACGATCGAGCACCGCCAGCGCAAGTGGGTGCGTCGCCGGCCCGTCGAGCGCACGGACCTTGGCGAAGAGCGCATACACGCGCTTTGTGCGTCGTCCTTCGAAATCGTCGCGGCCGAAAGGCGTGTTCTGGAGGGCTGCGCCCACCTCGCTGCGGGCGGCCTCCAGGGATTGGGCATCGAGCAGGTCCTCGACCACGGCGTAGCCATCGCGATCGAGCGCAGAAAGCACGGAGCCAAGTTTGGATTCGTCGCTCATGGGATTGCGCTCCTGGCCGCGTTGCGCTCACATTCCCTTGTGGAACAAGGGCCCAGCCTAACCTTCCAGAAGGGAATGTCAACGTGACTCGGCTCAACGGCACCCAAGCCTCGCTGCTCGGCTTCCTGCACGAAGGGCCCAGGACGGGCTGGGAGCTGCTCCAGGAAATCTCGAGCGGGCTCGGGCGTTTTTGGAACGTGACGCAGAGCCACGCCTACCGCGAGCTGAAGGCACTCGAGGAGAAGGAGCTGATCGTCGCCGGCCTCCCCGGGCCGCGTGAGCGCCGCCCTTTCAGTCTTACCGCGAAGGGGCGCAGGGCCTTCGCGGAATGGATTCAAGAGGAGCCTGGCCCTGAGCAGCTCCGCTTTCCGCTCCTCGTGTCGCTCTGGTTTGGGGAGTACCTCCCGCCAAAACGGCTGGAGCATTTCGTCGATTCCCAGCGCCGCATCCGCCAGGAGCGCCTGGCCCAGTATCGCAAGGCCGAGGAGAGCCCTCGCTGGACTGGCGAGCACCGCCGTCGTCGCGCGGTCCTGCAGTTCGGGATTCGCTACGAGGAAGCGATCCTGCGCTGGCTCGAAGAAATCGACCACACGACCAAACGCAAGCGGCCCTCGAGGAGCGGCCCAGAGGTCGCCTCTTGACTCCCCCGAGCCTCTGGATGGGAAAAGGGGAGCGACCGGCGGCCTGCGTGCGCTCGCGCCACGCCTGGTGTGGGGCTCGCTGGCGGTGGGCTTCGTCATTCAGGCTTTCGTGGTGTGGCAGCGCGACCAGGGGATTCCCTCCTCGATGGCGCAGCGCGACTATGATGCCGCGGCGGCAGCGCTCGATCGCCTCGCGTGGATCGGATACGACGACGCCGGCCGGCGCACCGCTGTGGGCATGGGGCTCGGCGAGGCGCAGCGCCCGAAGGATGCGCCGGTCCAGCTCGAGCGCAGCATCGCGCTGCGGCCAACAGTGCCTGCGCTGGCAGCCGTCGGCGACGTGCACGCGCGCCAGGGAGACTGGGCTGACGCTCGGACCGCCTTCGAGCGCGCGATCGCCCTCGACCCAGGGACCGCCGACCTTTACGCGGCGGCCGGCAAGGCCGCCCTCGCAAACGGTGACGTGGCCGGCGCCCGCGCCCTCGGGGAGAGCGCCGATCGCACGCTACCCGTCGGGAGCCCCTCCCTCGAAAGCCTCCGCCACGAGCTTGCGGCGAGCGCGAGCGAGCGGCAGAACTAGGCGCGAGCCCCAGACCGACACGCCTTCCGCGCGCGGTGCTGCCCGGACAGGAGCCCGGAGGTTCCCGTGATCCAACCCGACTTACCCATCGCGATCATTGGCGCAGGCTTCGCGGGGATTGGCATGGCGATCCGGCTCAAGCAGGCCGGCATCAACTCCTTCACGATGTTCGAGCGGGCGGGTGAGATCGGGGGCACCTGGCGCGACAACACCTACCCAGGCGCCGCCTGCGATGTCCCCTCTCATGCCTACTCGCTCTCCTTCGAGCCGTATCCGCGTTGGAGCTACCGGTACTCTCCGGCGCGGGAGATCCAGGACTACCTGCTCGGCCTCGTCGAGAAGTGGCAGCTGCGCTCCCATCTGCGGCTTCGAACCGAGATCGTCGAAGCCCGCTTCGATGAGCAGAAGGGAGTCTGGACCCTAACGACCGGGGACGGCCAGACTTTCACCGCGCGCGTCGTCGTCTCAGGGGTCGGCGGACTGGTCGACCCCGCGCTTCCCGACATCAAAGGGATTGGCAGCTTCGGAGGCGAAATCTTCCATACCGCACGTTGGAACCACTCCTATGAGCTCGCCGGCAGGCGCGTCGGCGTGATCGGGACCGGTGCCAGCGCGGTCCAAGTGGTCCCGTCGATCGCGCAGCAGGTCGCTCGGCTCAGCGTCTTCCAGCGCACGCCAGCCTGGGTCGTGCCCAAGCTCGACAGGCGCTATTCGGAGCGGACGAAGCGCCTCTTCGCTCGTTTCCCGCTTCTCCTCCGTGCGAGCCGGCTCCTCCAGTATGCCGGGAGCGAGCTCTTCGGTCCGATGATCATCCTCGACGCTCCGCGTCTCTCCGCCGTCGGCGAGTGGCTGTCCACGCGCCACCTACACGCGCAGGTCTCGAGTCCGGAGCTCCGGGCGAAGCTCCACCCGAAGTTCCAGTTCGGATGCAAGCGTATCCTCGTGTCCGACGACTACTGGGCCACCTTCGAGCGGGGGAATGTCCACCTCGTGACCGAGCCGATCGAGGAGATCGTGCCCGATGGCATCCTGACAAGGGACGGAGTCATTCACGCGTTCGACGCTATCGTCCTTGCGACGGGCTTCGATGTCGGGCTGGCCAAGGCGCCGTTCTCGGTGCTCGGTCGCGGCGGCCGCTCGCTCGACGCGGCTTGGAGCCGCGGCGCCGTCGCCTACCAAGGTATGACGGTCTCGGGCTTTCCGAACTGGTTCATTCTGATGGGACCGAACACCGGTCCGGGCCATACCTCCGTGCTGATCTACACGGAGGCCCAAATCTGTCACACACTCCAGGCGATCCATAAGCTCAGAAGGCAAGGTCTCAAATATGTGGAGGTCCGGCAGGAGGTCCAGGATCGCTACAACGAGAGAATCCAGGGACGCATGAAGTACATGGTGTGGTCGTCCGGTTGCAACAGTTGGTACCTGTCGAAGGACGGCAGCAATCACGCGCTCTACCCCGGACTCGCCGGAGAGTACGCCCTTCGCGCCCGCCGGTTTCGGCCGTCCGACTACGCACTCGTTCCGTTTTGAGCTCTGCGTCACCGTGCCGGCGGACTGCTGCATCGCAGGTCTCGAGAGCCGGCGGGGGTCTGGCGTGTCGGCACGTAGCGTGTCGATCCCGCGGCGCAGGGCGTTCGGCGCCCGGAGCAATTATCCGCTCCCGTCCTGGCGCTCTCGCTCCCGCGGCTGCAGCCGGCGGATCGTTTCCGGCAAGGCGCCCGGACCGGGCACAGTGCGCAGGTCCCGTCTCGAGAGTGCCCGCCCTTCGGCGTCGGTAACGCGCAGCTTGGGAATCCGCCGGCCGGTCCTGCGGTCCTTCACGATCACGGGCTCGTTGCCGCGCCCAAAGACCCACTCGTCCGACCAGTCGCGCAGTGCCGTGAGCACCGGCAGGAGCGCTTCGCCCTTCTCGCTGAGGTGGTATTCGAAGCGCTCGCCCTCACTGCCCACGTCGACGAGATTGAAGACGCCGTCGTCGACCAGATGCTGAAGCCGGGACGAGAGGACGTTCTTTGCGATGCCCAGGTTGCGCCCGAAGTCGCAAAAGCGGCGCACGCCGAAGAAGGCGTCGCGCACGATGAGGAGCGTCCACCAATCGCCCAGCACCTCCAAAGCCTGGGCGATCCCACAGTTCATCTCTGAGAAGCGCTTTCGCCCCACCGTGCCGAGTCTACCGGAAGGAATGGTTGCATCAAGCAACCAAACCGGTTATTCGTGCATCCTGTGGGTGATCGGGTCTGCGTCGTGACAGGGGTGGGGCCGGGTACCGGTGCGGCCCTCGCGCGGCGCTTCGCCGCCGACGCCTACCAGGTCGCGCTGCTCGCCCGCGATGCCACGCGCATTGAGAAGCTCGCCGCCGAGCTGCCCGGCTCCGCTGCCTTTCCGGTGGACGTGGCCGACCTCGACGCACTGCGCGCGACCCTCCACCAGGTGCGAGCGCAGCTCGGAGCGCCCTCGGTGGTGCTTCACAACGCGGTCGCCGGCGGTCTCGGCAGCTTCGAAAGTGTGGCACCGCATATGCTCGAGCAGCGATTCCGAGTGAACGTGACATCGCTGCTCGTCCTCGCACAGGAGTTGGCACCCGCGATGGTGGCTGCGAGAACGGGCGCGATCGTCGTTACGGGCAATACGTCGGCTTGGCGGGGCAAGGCAGAGTTCGCAGGCTTCGCACCCACCAAGGCCGCGCAGCGCGTGCTCGCGCAGTCGCTCGCCCGCTCGCTCGGCCCAAAGGGTGTCCACGTGGCTTACGTCGTGATCGACGGCGTGATCGATGTTCCCTGGACGCGCCAGGCTTTCCCGGGTCGACCGGACGCCTTCTTCGTTCGACCCGAAGGAATTGCAGACGCCGTGCACCACGTGGTGCATCAAGAGTCTTCGGCTTGGACCTTCGAGATCGACCTGCGCCCGGCCGGAGAGAGCTGGTAGCGAGACACCCCGTGTGCACCCGGAGGGAATCCCATGGCCGAGAGTCCCGTACCCAAGAGCTCTGAGTGGAAGTCTACAGCCTGCATCCTGTGTGAGTGCAACTGCGGGATTGAGGTTGAGCTTGGCGGCTCCAACGGCCGTCAGCTGCTTCGCATCCGGGGCGATGATGCGCACCCCGCCTCCCAAGGCTACGCCTGTGAGAAGCCCTCGCGACTCGACTTCTACCAGAATGGTCCCCATCGCCTGACAAAGCCACTACGCCGGCGCTCCGACGGTACCTTCGAGGAGATCGACTGGGACGCGGCGATCCGCGAGGTAGCGGAGCGCTTCGCTGCGGTGCGCGACGCCTATGGTGGCGAGTCGATCTTCTACTACGGCGGTGGCGGGCAGGGTAACCATCTGCCTGGCGCCTACGGACGCAGCACACGCGCGGCTCTGGGCTCCATCCACCGCTCGAGCGCGCTCGCCCAGGAGAAAACGGGAGAGTTCTGGGTCGCCGACAAGATGATCGGCGGCTACATGCGCGCAGACTTCGAGCACTGCGAGGTGGCCCTCTTCCTGGGCAAGAACCCGTGGTTCTCGCATAGCATCCCGCGAGCCCGCATCACCTTGCGGGAGATCGCGAAGGATCCCGCTCGCTGCCTGATCGTTGTCGACCCGCGGCGCACCGAGACTGCGGAGATCGCCGATATCCACTTGCCGGTGAAGCCGGGCACCGACGCATGGCTCCTCGCGGCGATGATCGGCGTGCTCGTACAGGAAGGCGCAATCGCGAGCGAGTGGCTGGCCGCCCACGCCGATGGGCTCGAGCAAGTTCTGCCGCACTTTGAGCAGCTGCCGATCGCAGAATATTGCGAGAAGTGCGGGATCCCGGAGCCGAGCGTGCGCGCGGCGGCACGGCGCATCGCGGCGGCTTCGAGCATGGCGAGCTTCGAGGACCTGGGCGTCCAAATGAACCGACACTCGACCCTGGTCTCGTACTTGCACAAGCTCCTGATCTTCCTGACGGGAAACTTTGGGAAGGAGGGAGCCGCGTACGTGCCCACCGCCTTCGTGCCGCTCGCCGTCGGCAAGGAAGGCAGTGGTGGCGCTGCGCGGCGCTCACCCGTCACCGGCGCCCGGGTGATCGGTGGACTTACGCCGTGCAACGTGATTCCGGATGAGATCCTCACCGACCATCCGAAGCGCATCCGCGCGCTCTTGGTGGAGAGCGGCAATCCCGCGCACTCCTTGGCCGACAGTGCACGCATGCGTGAGGCGATCGCGGCCCTCGAGCTCGTGGTCGTGATCGACGTTGCCTTCACGGAGACGGCGCGTCTCGCCCACTACGTGCTGCCCGTCGCGAGTCAGTTCGAGAAGGCGGAGGCGACCTTCTTCAACTTCGAATTCCCGCGCAACTACTTCCATCTGCGCAAGGCGCTGATGGATCCGCTCCCTGGGCTCTTCTCGGAAGCGGAGCTCCACGCGCGTCTGCTCGAGGCGCTCGGTGAGCTGCCGGCCGGGGCCGTGACCGCGCTTCGCGCAGCGTGGCTCGAGGGACGCAAGATCTTCCGGGCGAAGTTTCTCGAGCTCGCGGCCGTGAATCCGCGCCTGATCTCGATCGCTCCGGTGCTGCTCTATCGCGCGATCGGTGACCTGCTGCCGAAGGGGCTCGCGGAGGGCGCCGGCGTCTGGGCCCTGTGCCAGATCGCGGCACAGCGCAACGCGAAGTCGCTCGCGCGCGCGGGCTTCAGCGGCGAGCCAGCCGACGCCGCGGATGCGCTCTTCGACGCGCTGCTCTCAAGCAAGAGCGCGGTGGTGTTCTCCATCGACGAATGGGAGGAGAGCTTCGCCCGCGTGGGGACGCCAAATCGGCTGATTCAGCTCGCAGTACCGGAGCTGTTTCAAGAGCTCGACTCGCTCGCCATCGAGCCGACCGACAGCGCGACCTCCGAGTTCCCGTTCGTGCTCTCTGCGGGGGAAAGGCGCTCGTTTACCGCAAACACCATCATCCGCAATCCCGCCTGGCGAAAGAAGGACCGTGCGGGAGCGCTACGCATGAATCCCGATGATGCGCGGTGTGTGGGCGTTACGAATGGAGCCCGCGTGCGCCTCTCGACGAGGCGCGGCAGCGCTGAGGTCTCGGTCGAGCTTTCGGACCGCATGCAGCCCGGCCACGTCTCGCTGCCAAATGGGTTCGGTGTCGACTTCCCGGACGCGAACGGTGCGCAGCAGGCCACCGGTGTCGCGCCGAACGATCTTACACGCAGCGAGGATCGCGATTGGCTGGCGGGTACCCCGTGGCACAAGCACACTCCGGCCCGGATCGACCCGCTTTGAACGGGGACGGAGCGGGCGGATACTCGCGCACGCTCCGCCTCCCCACTCCGGAGGGTGTGCAGCCAGAGCTGAGCGCATAGCCTCGCTCGGGACGTCGTATGCGCGGCGCAGCTGCGCCAGTGCCCTCCCTCTACGCGTGCAGGTGGCCCAACGTGTCGGCGGTGCGTGCGAATGCGGCGGCATCGGGATAGCGCCACGCATGGACAACACGTGTCGCACCGCTCGCGACCAGCTGCTGGATCTGGTCCGAGGCCTTCGCGATGTCGTCTAGCGCCAAGGAAGTGAGGACGACAACTTCTGCCTTCGGCTTTCCGGCCGTCGTCATCTGCTGCTGCAGTTGATCGACGAACCGGCGGAGTGCCGCTGGATCACCACCCATCGGCATCCATCCATCACCATATTTTGCACAGCGGCGAAGCGCATGCGGAGGAGTGCCCCCAATGAAGATCGGAGGTCGGGCGGGGCGCGGTCGGAAGAGAAAGTGCTGACCGTTCGCCTCGACTTCATCGTGCGCGAAGCACTGCTGCAGAAAAGCGAGAGTCTGGTCGGTGATCTTGCTTCGCTGATCGCGAGGCACACCCACCGCTCGGAACTCTGCCTCCATCCAACCGGCACCGACTCCGAGCAGCAGTCGGCCACCCGATAGCTCCTGGATCGTCGCAATCCACTTTGCCGTCGCCAAGGGCGGTCGATACGGCAGCACCAGCACGCCGGTGCCAAGGCTGATGCGACGGGTCATGCCGGCGAGGAATGCGAGCGTGGCCAGCGGATCGAGGTACCGGCCGCCCGA
This sequence comes from Myxococcota bacterium, assembly GCA_036758525.1. Classification (GTDB taxonomy): domain Bacteria; phylum Myxococcota_A; class UBA9160; order UBA9160; family UBA9160; genus UBA9160. The sequence continues at coordinate 3,645 of DAIOWK010000058.1, read as the reverse complement.
GCCTTCGGCATCATCGGGAGGAATGGCGATATGGTCCGCGACCCAGAGATCGTCGATACCCGCCTGCTCCGCGGCGCGGGCACACGCCACGATCGTCTCCGTCGTCGACTGAGGGCCCATGTTGCGCAGGTACAGCCCGAGCTTCATGCAGGTCGACTCTCGCCCAGCCGATCGCCCGGCACAACCCACGCGGGGGGTCGACTTCACGTGCGCCACCGTCCGTGAGAGGCGCCTTACTGCATCCGTGGCGTTAGCTTCATGACGTGCGGGGTGCTCGAGCGGATGGCATCCATCGCTCGATCGACCCAGCCGTACTTTGCACGAAACGCGTCTACCACCCGCTGGCGAAGCTCGGGATCCTCAACCAGCTCCACCCGCAGGGGGTACTCTTTGCCCTCGATCCGCAGCGCCACGTCGTGATCGCGCTCGATGTTGCTCCACCATCGTGTATTGCCGGTTCGGATGTAACCCTGGCCATCCACGACAACGAGCCACACCGTTGTGTCCTTCAACGTACCGTCCGCGTTCTTCGTAATGACTTCGACGGTGTCTGTCGCAGCCACGGCATTCCAATCTGGGGAAGCCGCGGCCGCGGACGGCGGTCGAAGGGCGACCACCGCGGCCAAGATGAGGATCCGAAGGAGAGGGCGGGTCATGGAACCTCCGGACGATCCTGGGAAAGCACGCGGGACCGCGGTGAGAGCGGCGACGTCCGCGCGGGAAGGCTAGTGCCTGCCAGAGTCCAGGAGTGCGGGCTCGCCGCCCGGCCCGTCGCCCGCGCGAGCGATCTCCACGCCGCTCGCGTCGAGCAGGGCAACGCCATCGACCTCGCGCACGAGCGAGAAGCGCTTTTCTGCGGAGCCCGGAGCCGTGACGACGACGTCGATCACTCCGTCGTCTCGGAGAGTCATTCGCGCCGCCTCGCCTCCCGGCCCATAGGCCCAGCGTTCCGTCCCAGGGAGGGAGGCCATTGGGTTATGGCCGGACCAAAACTCGACAACGTTTGCGAAAAGAGCGTCAAAAAGATTCACCACACCGTAGATGGGGACGATGAGCACAAAGACGAGCGAGCGGACCCATTTGTCACCGCTCACGTGCTCGTTCCAGTCGTAGATCCTGCGGGTGAGCGCGAAGCGACCGAAGCAGCCCAGCGTCGACACTGAGAAGAGGGCGACCATCACCACGGCTGCAATGCTGCGGGGCCAGATCCGGCGCACGATTCTTCGGGACGGACTCTCCACGGGGGCCTCCTCCTTAAGGTAGTACCCCTGAAGGTAGCGCGGTGTCGCGAACACTCCGGCAGGGCCCAGGCGGTCCTCGGGTCGCTTGGCTCGTCAAAGCGCTCGCGCGACGATCCACGAGGGAGAGGCCCTGGGGTGCGTCGTTCAGCGCGCCGAGATGAGGCAGCCTTGGTCCCCGTGAGCCGCTTCCGGCTCGTGCTCGTTGGGACATTCTTTGAGGGACGAAAAGAGGGAGGAGCGGAGCTCAGGCGGCCTCTTCTTCCTCACGCAACCGCTGCTTCGCCTGCCTCGGAAGTCTCCATCGGAATCTCGAGGACCACAGCGGCAGCGTGAACCACTGAAATGCGGACCGCGTCGTGGACCTGATCCTCGGTGAGCCCTCCTTCGAGAACGACCTTCTCGTGTGCACGCAGGCAGGTCTCAGATCCATTGATGGCGCTCACCGCCAAGCAGAACAGCTCGAGATCGATCTTGCTTGTGGTCGGCTTGGCGAGGCGGTTCATGCGTAGTCGCGCCGGCCTTTCCGAATAGCTTGGCTTCCCGATCAGGTGACCGAATCGGTAGTAGATGTTGGTCATGGACATGAGTGCTGCGGCCGCCGCGGCGTCGTCGAGTACCGCGGGATCCACTTCAGTTCGTGCCCCGGCGAGGATCGCGTCCCGGAAGTGCAGGTTCCGGAACGCAATCGCCGAGGCCACCGCAACACCCCAGCGCTGGGCTCCCGAGAGAGAGCCCGATCGAAGCACGGCCTCGAGGTTGAGCGCGATGTCCTTGGCCGCGGCGGGCATACAGGCCGTGAGGTTTGCGAGTGCGTTCATGGCTATGCACCGTCGAGCGTCGGCTCGCCCTTTGTCCAGTTGCAAGGGCAAAGCTCTTCCGTTTGAAGTCCGTCGAGCACCCGCAGGACCTCGTCGACGTTCCGGCCCACCGAAAGATCATTCACGCTTACAAACCGGATGGTCCCGTTCGGGTCGACAATGAATGTCGCGCGGAGCGGCACACCCTCCTGCCTGTGGAGCACACCGAGGGCGCTCGACAGCTCGCGCTTGGTGTCCGCGAGCATCGGGAAGGGTAGGTCCTTTAGGTCGGGGTGGCTCTTCCGCCAGGCAAGGTGGACATAGTGGGTATCCGTACTCGCGCCGAGGATCTGCGCGTCCCGATCCACGAAGTCGCGGTTTCGTCTCCCAAACTCCGCAATCTCGGTCGGGCAGATGAAGGTGAAGTCCATGGGCCACAGAAAGAACACTTTCCACTTGCCGGAGTAGCTCCGGTCCGTGATCTCCGCGAACTCCTCACCCCGCTCAAGCCCCACCACGGCTTGGAGTTCGAACCGCGGGAAAGAATCGCCAACCGTCAGCATGGAATAGCTCCTTTACACTAGATCTAAAATTAGATTAAGTCTAATCACTTTTCAAAAAAAACTAGCGCGGCCGTCTCGACTCGGCCGTTCGACCGCGCATCACCACCTGGTATTCGCGTACGTCGTAGCCTCTTAACGAGTCGATCTTCCGCACTTCGAGCGCTTGCCAGGGAACGTCGTGGATGGTTCCTGTCGCTTCGTTGATGAAATGGTGATGGGACTCGACTTTCGGATCAAAAACGACCTTACCCTCGGCGAGCACAAGCTGACGCAGCAGCCCCTTTTCTACGAAGAGGTTGAGCGTGTTGTAGACAGTCGCGCGAGAGAGCACAGGCAACGTCTTCTTGACCCGCGCCCATACCTGATCCGCCGAGGGATGCTCGGTGGTAAAGAGCACGTACTCCGCGACTGCAACCCGCTGGGCCGAGGGCTGAATACCGTGCGCCTTCAGGGCATCAAGGACCTGCTTTCTCACGTGAATTAGACTAGGTCTAAATCTTGATCCCGTCAAGTCGGCCGCCTCGAGCCCGGCTTTTGGGAGGCAATTCAGTCGCTTGCACAGCTCGCGGGACTCCCTCCCGGGAAAGCGCCGTGCCGACCGGCGGGATTTCTTCGACCGCATCCATCGGGCCTTACCGACCCAGGAGCTGGGGAACCACGGGACATCGGATCCTCGAAGGGGCCAGGCCCGCGTGACGGGAGGCCAAGCGAAGCCCCCGGTCCGTTCACCGGTTCGAGCCGCGAGACCGCTGAGCCCAGACGAGCTACACACGGGCCTCGCCCGCACGCGCGGTCCGGAGGTCTCGCAATGGTTTTCCGTCGCCCCTCTCCCCTCGTCCTTGTTCTTCTTGGGCTCGTTCTCGGTGCGTGCCAATCCCTCTCCCCGTCCCCCAGCCGTGAGAGTGCTCGGCTCCCGAAGATCCTCTCGCGGGGTTCGCTGCGGGTTGGGCTCACCGGCGACCAACCGCCTCTCAACATGAAGACGCGAAGCGGCAAGCTTGAAGGCTTGGAGGTCGACCTCGCGACAGCACTCGCCGCGTCGAT
>DAIOWK010000057.1:0-14458 GCA_036758525.1 Myxococcota bacterium | reverse complement strand
GAGGCCGCGGACCTGCTCTATCACCTGCTCGTTGTGCTCGAATCCCGTCACATCGCCCTCGATCAGGTGTTGGGCGAGCTTGAGCGGCGCATGGGCGCCACCAATCTTGCGCAAAAGAGGCGGAAAGCGGCGTCGCTCTAACAGGTGGCGGCTTCGTCCCCATGACTCCGCGTCCGTCCGTCGCGTTCTCTCCCTACACCGTCTATAGCCGCGACGAGTGGGCGGCGCTTCGGGCCGACACGCAACGGCTCGGGATCGCTCCGCTCTTCCTGCGAGGCTACTCGGCTCGGCTCTAGGGTCGCTTCACGCGTCGAGCTTCATGGCCCCCATCATCGCGCGCACCCGTGCGTGGAAATCGTAGGGATAGACGAGCGGCAGCGCGGAAACCCCGTCGAGCTTCTTGCGAGCGGCGTCGTCGAGGACGAGATCGGCCGCACCGAGATTGTCCTCGAGCTGCTCGAGCGTGCGCGCGCCGAAGATCGGCGACGTCACCCCGGGCTGACATGCGCACCAGGCCAGGGCGACCTGGCTTGCGGTCTTTCCGATCGTCTTTGCGATCTCCACCACGGTCTCCGCGATTGCGAGGTTCCGCTCCGCGGTAAAGCGTTCGCGGTTCATCGGGTCGACGGCTGCACGCGTGCCGGCGGGAGCGCCGGCGCCGCGAAGCACCTTGCCCGTCAGCAACCCGCCCGCGAGTGGGCTCCATGGAATTACGCCGATTCCTTCTTCGCGACACAGCGGCAGGTGCTCGCGCTCGATCTCCCGACACACGAGCGAGTATTGCGGTTGGAGACAATCGTAGCGTGCCGTCCCGAGTTCGCGTGCGAGAGCCGTGGCCTTCATCACGTGCCACGCTGAGTAGTTCGAGCAGCCGAGGTAGCGAACTTTGCCCGCGCGTACGCAGTCATTGAGGGCACGCAGCGTCTCATCGAGAGGCGTGGTCGGGTCATAGGCGTGGACCTGGTAGAGGTCGATGAAATCGGTGCCCAAACGGCGCAGGCTGGCATCAATTCCGTCAAGGATGTGCCGGCGTGAAAGACCGAGATCGTTGGGGCCGCTCCCCATGGGTCCCGCGACCTTGGTGGCCAGTACCACTTGGTGGCGCTTCTCGCGAATCGCGCGGCCCGTGATTTCTTCCGAGGTCCCGTTTGAGTACACATCCGCGGTATCGATGAAGTTCCCTCCGACGTCGAGGAAGCGGTCGACGATCTTGCGGGACGTGGCCTCGTCGCAGCCCCACTCCTTGTTGCCGAAGGTCATCGTACCAAGACAGAGGTTTGAGACTTTGAGCCCGGTGCGACCCAGCTTGCGGAGCTTCATGGAGGTCCTCCCACGCGCCAGTCTACTCCGGATGCGAAGAAAATCGTAAGGCGGCCTCTCTCCCGGAGAAGGGGGGGAGGCGAACGCCGGGGAACGCGGGGACGCAAGGCGGACGGATCCCCTGCTATCCGAAGAGGATCCCCATCACGCCAGCCCCGATCACGATCCACGCCGGGTTCGTACGAACCGTGAAGAGTACGAGCGCACTCGCGATCGCGAGGAGTGCGGTCGGGGCGTCGACGATCGCGCTCCGGAGGAGCTGCCATGTCACGAACGCGAGCAGCGCAAGCGACGCCACGTTTACGCCATCGAGGAGCGCCGCAGCACGTTGCGAGGCGCGCAAACGGGGCACCAGAGGGGCGCTTAGTGCCACGAAAAAGAAGGCAGGCAAGAAGATGCCGATCGTGGCGAGCAGCGCTCCCTTCCCACCCCCGAGCAGATATCCAATGAAAGTCGCCGTGGTAAAGACCGGCCCCGGGGTGAGTTGGCCGGCCGTCACCGCGTCGAGCAGCTGGCCGTTCGTGAGCCAATGCCAGCGCTCCACGAGGTCCGCGCGAAGGAAAGCGAGAAGCACGTAGCCGCTCCCGAAGAGCACGGAGCCGACCTTCAAAAAAAACAGAAAGAGGCCGGCCAGGGTGAACGGCGCAGCGCCAGCGGCGACGCCCGCGCCCGCAGCGCCGAGACTGAGAACGCCCGCCGAGGAGCCGATGCTTCTTGTGCTCTCTTCGCGCGCGCCTCGGTCTGCGGCAAAGCGGACGGCTGCAAGGAGGGCTGGGGTCGCGAACAGGACAACGAGTTCGTTTGCACCCGCTGCAGTCGCGGTGAGGGCACCAAGCGCCGCGACGGCGAGGACTCTGGACCGCACCGCAGCGCGACCCAGGCGAAACAGGGCTTGGATCACGATCGCGATGATGGCGGGCTTCGCGCCGTAGAAGAACGCCGTCATCTGGGGCAATGCCTCGAAGCGCACATAAGCCCACGCAAGGCCGAGCGTCAGGAACGCCGCGGGGAGGATGAAGGCGCTGCCTGCCACGAGAACCCCTGCGAAACCTGCTCGCTGATATCCGATATGGATTGCCATCTCCGTCGAGTTGGGCCCCGGAATGAGATTCGTGACTCCCATCATGTCGAGGAACTCTTCATGGGAGAGCCAGCGACGTCGGTGAACAACATCGCTCTCCATGAGGGCGATGTGGGCCGCCGGGCCACCGAATGCGGTGGCGCCGAGCCGCAAGAACAGGGTGGCGAGCTCACGTAACGCCGCACGCCTCGCGGAGGGCTCCGCTCCCTCATTAGGCGCCGTGCTTCATCCTCCGGGCTGAAAGCCAGGCATCAAGGGACCAGGGACCCGATCCCACAACGAGCAGGAAGAGGGCACCAAGCACCATCGCGTAGTCCGTGCGGGCCTCGTGGGCCATGCTCCAAAACCCGCTCTTCAGGAGAATCGGGATCTTCGTGGTCGAGATCGCGACCCCCATGACAGCGAGCAACGGCACAACTGCCAGCCTGGTGAAGAGACCAAAGAGGACGAGCACGCCGCATCCGATTTCGACCGCGCCAACAAAGGGCGCCATCACTGCGGGAAATGGGATGCCGATCTGCGTGAAGCGCCCAATTCCGAGGGCATCGGGAAAGAGGAATTTCTGGAGACCTTCGGAGACGAAGATCGCGCCCACCATGACGCGGACCAGGAGAACGCTCGCCGGAGCTTCGCCGTGGGACATGAACTCGCTCCCTCCCCGCGCACTGCGGGCGGAGGAGGCTAGAGCCGCACCTCGCGCCTGCCCGCGCAAAGACGGGTGACAAGGGGAGTGGGCGGAGACTGAGAAGACCCCCTGTCCTTGGCGGGTCCGTCGAGGGCCAGGCCCGGGAGGGCGGGAAAGGGGGAGGAAACCCGCGCGCTCCGTAGACGACCCGCCCTTCCGCGCGCGCTTCGCTTAGTCCTTACCAATGGAGATCGCCTGTCGCGGGCAGAGGCGGACGGCCTCCTCGAGCTTCTTGCGCAGCTTCTCGCCGGGATGCTCGATCAGGATATGGAGCATATCGTTGTCATCTACGCGGAAGATCTCCGGCGCTGTGGCCATGCACACCGCGTTGGCCTCGCAGAGGTCGAAGTCGACGATCACTTTCATGGCATGTGCCCTCCGCAGGGCATGGTAACGAAAGATCAGTCAAGACTGAACCGCACGGGCATCGATTTAATTCCGTTGATAAAGTTCGAGCGCAGGCGCCGGACCGGACCGGCGAGCTCGATCTCGGAGAAGTGGCGCAGGAGCTCCTCGAACATGATCCGGATCTCGAGCCGTGCGAGCTGCGAGCCGAGGCAAAAGTGCTCGCCGATTCCGAAGGAAAGGTGGTCATTGGGGGTTCGGCCGATGTCGAAGCGCTGCGGATCGCTGAAGACATCCTCGTCCCGGTTGGCGGAAGGGTAGAACATCACGACTCGATCCCCCGCCGCGATGCGCTGGCCCCGGATCTCGGTGTCCTCGGTGGCCGTGCGCCGGAAGTGCGCGACGGGGGTCACCCAGCGCAGCATCTCCTCCACCGCGGTCGGGAGCAGCGACGGATCGCTGCGAAGGCGGCGCATCTCCCGAGGGTGCTCGAGCAGCGCCAGCATGCCTCCCGAGATCAGGTTTCGCGTGGTCTCGTTGCCTGCCACGGCGAGCAGCAGGAAGAAATTGTTGAACTCCATTTCTGAGAGCTTCTCGCCCTCGACTTCGGCGTTCACGAGAAGACTTACGATGTCGTCCAGCGGATTCACACGGAGGTCTGGCGAGTTGGTTCGCATAGATCCACATCTCCGTTGCGGCGATCTTGCCATCCTCAGGGGAGGTCTGGAACTCGGGATCATCGAAGCCGATCAAGCGGTTCGAGAGATGGAAGATTCTCCCGCGTTCCTCATCGGGCACGCCGAGAAACTCCGCGATCACCTGAAGAGGCAGTTCAGCGGCGACCTCCTTCACGAACTCGCACTCGCCCTTGTGCGCAATCTCCTCGAGAATGCGGCGCGCGATCTGGCGGATGTGAGGCTCGAGCTGAGTGATCGTGCGCGGCGTAAAGCCGCCGGACACAAGCCTGCGGTACTTGCTGTGCCGCGGCGGATCCATACCGAGCATCATGCTCTGGATCATGGGGAGCTCGTCCCGATCAATCACCTGCAAATTGATGCCCTGCATGGAGGAGAAGACGAGGGGGCGCTTGGACACGTGGATCACGTCACTGTGCTTCGAGAGCACCCAGAATCCAGGACCCTTCGGCTCCGGATGCCGGTAGAGAGGGGCTTCGCGTCGAAGCGTCGCGAAGACGTCGTGCGGAAAGCCTCGCGCTGCGAACTCATCCAGATCCAAGAGATTGATTTGATCCACGCGCATGGCGTCTCTGATCTCCCTTCGAGTTCCAGGTGCGCGGCCGAGCGCTTCCCCGCACACCCCTGGGCGACGGCGGCTTCTCAGCATTGAGCAACCCCACGGCGTCCCGCTTTCGCGCCGGGGGAGGGTTCGCCTTCCGTTGCTCCTTGCTGATGACATGCCCGAACCTGCGGTGGGAAGCCCCGAGAGGCTCCACTCCGCAGGGCATGCCTTCGACGCGCATGTCCGTACACTTGAGCGGGGTCTCGTCCGGTACTGAGCGCGGGGGGCAGACTCGGGGCCAACGCCTTCGCGAGCTTGAGACCGAGCGGCGTAGCGCAACCCAGGGGCGCCGGAGGCGGACGCGCCCATGCCCGTCGGATCCCGCGTTTCGTCCGTTTACATCGAAAGTAGAACGTGTTTCAATAATCTCCCGGACCGAAACCGCGCCCCGGAGTGGCCGCAGGAGGCATGGCATGGCCGACACTTCACAGCAGACGACGGGAACGCAGGACGCAGCGCCCCATCTGCTGGTCGAGCGAGAAGGACCCGTCGTGGTCGTCACCATGAACCGGCCCGAGCGCAGGAACGCATTCTCCAGCGAGATGCTGGTCCGCATGGCCGAAGCGTGGCGCATGATCGACGTCGAAGAGGACGTCCGGGTCGCCATCCTGACAGGTGCCGGCGGAACCTTTTGCGCAGGCGCGGATCTCAAGGCGATGGCCGGCGGTCACCAGCGGGACGAGTGGAGCAAGCGTTTTGACGAGGATGCCGATCTCCAGTGGAAGGGGCTGCTCCGCCACTATCGCCTCAAAAAGCCCCTCATCGCCGCGGTGGAAGGCTATGCGGTAGCAGGTGGAACCGAGATCCTGCAGGCAACCGATATCCGTGTCGCAGGCGCCGGCGCAACCTTCGGTGTCGCAGAGGTGCGCCGCGGTCTGTTTCCGGTGGGCGGCTCGACCGTACGCTTGCGGCGACAGATCCCGTACACGCACGCCGCGGAGATCCTGCTCACGGGACGCATGGTGCCCGCCGAGGAGGCCCTGCGCATCGGCCTGATCGGGCGCGTCGTCCCCGACGGCCAGGCCCTCGCGGAGGCGCGGAAGATCGCCGGTCAGATTGCCGAAAACGGCCCGCTTGCAGTGCAAGCGGTCCTGCGTTCCCTGCGCGAGACCGAAGGGATGACCGAGCTCGACGCTCTGCAGCACGAGCTCAAGATCGGAATCCCGGTTTTTGCGACGGAGGACGCGCGCGAGGGGCCGCGGGCCTTCGCCGAAAAGCGCAAGCCGCAGTACAAGGGCCGCTAGCGCCGGTCAGAGTTCGCTCGCACCCGCGGCGGCGGAGCTCTCATAGATCTTTGGCTTCCGGTCCGTGGCGCGCTCGAAAGCCTGCGTCACGCCCTCCCGGAAGGTCTGCAGCGTATCGGTACGCACGAGATTCACCGTGCAGCCCCCGAAGCCTCCTCCAGTCATCCGCGCTCCAAACACGCCTTCGAGCGGAGCCGCTGCGTCGACCAGCACGTCGAGCTCCCGACAGCTCACCTCGTACGCGTCGCGCAGGCTCGCGTGCGAAGCTGCCATGAGGCGGCCCAGGCTGGTCAAATCGCGACGCTCGAGGGCCGCCGCGGCCTCGAGGGTGCGCTGGTTCTCGGAGACGACATGGTGGCAGCGGGCGAAGACGACGGGGGGGATGCGACTGCGGCTTTCTTCGAGAGTCTCGAGCGTCGCGTCCCGCAGGGCACGCACCCTCGGGTTCGCCTCGGCGAGTGCGCGCACCCCCTGTTCGCACTGGGCGCGGCGTGCGTTGTATTCCCCGGAGGCGAGGGCGTGTCGCACTCCGCTGTCGCAGATCACGAGGCTTAGCGCCTCGGGGAGCGGTATGGCGCGGCTTTCGAGGGAGCGGCAATCGATCAGGAGTGCGTGTCCGGCCTGCGCCAAGCGGGAGGCGAAAGGATCCATGATGCCGCAGAGGGTGCCTACGAACTCGTTCTCCGCACGCTGGCAGAGCTTCGCGGTCTCCAGCGGCGAGAGCTCGAGCCCCGCCACGGCGATCAGCGCGAGGGCTGTCGCCACCTCGAGGGCGGCCGACGAGGAGAGGCCCGCCCCAGGCGGGACCTCACCGTAGAGGAGCAGATCCGCGCCGGTGAGCGCATGGCCCGCTTGCACGAGCGTCGCTACCACGCCGAGGGGGTAGTCGCTCCAGTGGCCCCGTCGGCGCGGTGCTCCCGCGTCAAGCTCGAAGCTCACGGTCTCTCCGAGGTTTAGCGAATGGATCCGCAGCCCCCGGTCCGCGCGCCTTGCCACGGCGGCAAAGGTCTGGAAGTCGATGGCGGCCGGCAGGACGAACCCGTCGTTGTAGTCGGTGTGCTCGCCAATCAGATTGACGCGACCCGGAGCGCGAAACAGGCGGGCCTCGCCGCCGAAGAGCACCCGGAAGCGATCTCGAAGTCCGGCGGGATCCACGCCCGCTGCATAGCAAACGGATCCGATAGAGTAGGCCCGTGCCGCTCTTCGTCTTGATCGGTCATGACGGTCCGCAGGGGCCGGAGCTTCGAAAGCTCCACCGCGACGCCCACCTTGCGAACCTCGCCCCGCTCGACGCGGCGGGGCGGGTTGTCCACGCGGGGCCGCTCCTCGGAGAGGACGGAACACCCCTGGGTAGCCTCGTCGTGTTCGAAGCGCCAAGCCTGGCCTCTGCCCAGGCTTTCGCCGCCGCGGACCCGTACGTCGTTCGTGGCGTATTCGAGCGCTACGAAGTGCGCGAGACCCGCGTCGTCTTCCCCCGCCGCGGGTCTAACGTCGAAGCCCGTACTCCGTGAGCCTTTGCTCGAGCAGTGCAACCCGGTCGTTGCCCCAGAACTGCTCGCCGCGCACGATGAAGAGCGGGACTCCGAACACATGGTCCGCGTGGCCCTCGGCAAGCGCCGCCTCGAGGGCTGCGGCGCCCTCGCCGGCCAAGTAGCTCGCGTAGGCCTCTGCCGAATGACCGAGTTCGGCGACCAGCCCCGCGATCTCTTCAGGCCGATCGATCTCCAGCCGCCGCTCGAAGAAGCGCCGATAGACCTCCTCGGTGTAGGCACGAAAAAATCCTTCGCGCTGCGAAAAAAGGCCGCCGACGAGGGCGGCTGTGGAATCATAGATCTTCCGCGGACCCATGATCTTGAATCCACCGCGCTGGTTGGCAAAGCGGCGGGCATCGGCGTAGGAGTACTGCGCCTTCCAGTCCGAGTAGATGCTGCGCTGGCCAGGCCCCTTGAGGCGGAGGAGATAGGGAATCCAATGCAGGGAGACGTCAAAGCGTTCGGGCAGATCCCAGGCGAGCTGGCTCGCGAGGTACGCGAAGGGGCTCTTGTAATCGAAGTAGAGCTTGAGCGGCTCCGGCACGACCCGAGGCTATGCGATTCCCGACGCGGGCGCCTCGGCCAGCCGAACGCCGAGCTGCTCGAGCTGGCGACTCGCGCAGCCCAGCGTGAGCTCGATTTGTTTCGACCACATGTAGTAGCGGTGGATCGGATAGTCGATATCGACGCCGATCCCTCCGTGCAGGTGCTGTGCGGCGTAGCCCACGGCGTGCCCACCCTCCGCAGCCCAGAACTTCGCCACGGCGACGGCGTCCTCGGCGGGAAGTCCCTCGGCGAGGCGCCAGACCGCCTGCTGCGTGGTGAGCCGCATCGCCTCCACATCGATGTAGGCGTCCGCCGCGCGCTGACCGACTGCCTGGAACGTCGCGATGGCGCGGCCGAACTGTTCACGGCCCGTGGTGTAGCGGGCGGTGATGCGGAGCGCGCGCTCGGAGACGCCCACCTGGATGGCGCACAGCGCTGCGGTCGCGTGCTGCTCAAGCCAGCGCACGAGGACCGCTCCGGCGTTCGGGTCGCCGAGCAGGTCCGTCCCAGCGACCACCGCACCCTCGAGCGTGAGCTTGGTCTGCGACTCGTGGTTTGTGGCGTGCTGGAGTTCGAGGGTGACACCGGGCGCCTGAGGATCGAGCAGGAAGACGCCCACGCCTCCGCCCTCGATGCGGGCGGGCACCAGGATGCGCCGCGCGAGGTGACCGGCCGAGACGCAGAGCTTCGTCCCGTCGAGCCGGAAGGCAGCGCCGTCGCGGCGCGCCGTGGTCGAGGGTCGCGTCAAGTCTTCGGAGCCGGGCTCCACGAGCGCGGCCGAGAGCAGGGCCTCCCCGGCGACTACGGCAGGCAACAGCCGACGCCGCTGCTCGGGGCTTCCGAACTTCGCCACCGGAAGCGCGCCGAGAACAAGGGTGGGCCACGCCGGAACGGGTGCCACGGCGCGTCCCACTTCCTCGAGCAAAATACACAGCTCGAGGAAACTCATGCCCATCCCGCCATACTCCTCGGAGATCGCCACCCCGAGGAGATTCGCCTTTGCGAGCTCGCGCCACAGCTCATGGTCCACGCGATCCGCGGTCGCCTCGACCTCTTTTAGGCGTTCATGGGTCGCGCGGTCCTCGAGGATCTTTCGCGCGAGTTCGCGCAGTGACTGTTGGTCCTCGCTATACGCAAACTCCATCGCCTAGCGCCCCCGCGGCATCTGGAGGCCCGCCGCAGCGATGATCTCGCGCTGCACCTCGTTCGTGCCGCCGCCAAAGGTAAGGATCAGCGTGGTCCGGTACATACGCTCCACGCGTCCGCGCAGCACTGCGTCCGGCGAGCCCGCCCGGAGCGCGCCTTGCGCGCCAAAAATCTCGAGCAGCAACCGGTAGGCCTCGACATAGAACTCGGTCGCAAAGACCTTGGTGGCGGACGCGTCCGCGGGATGCAGACTGCCGCGCGTCATGCACCAGGCCTGCTTCCAGTTCATGAGCTTCAGAACCTCGAGCTTCGCATGCACCCGCGCGAGATTCGACCGCACGAACGACTGATCGATCACACGACGACCGTCGGCCAGCTTGGTCTTTTGCGCCCAGACCCTGGATTCCTCGAAGAGTCTCTCGAGCGAGCCGTGAGGCGAGAGTGAGACGCGCTCGTGATTGAGCTGGTTCACGATCAGCGACCAGCCCTCGTTTTCCTTGCCGATCAGGCAGGACGCCGGCACACGCACGTTCTCGTAGTACGTGGCGTTTGTGCGTACCCCGCCCATGGTCCAGATCGGCGTCAGCTTAAAGCCCGGAAGACCCGTCGAGACCATGAGCATGGAGATGCCGCGGTGCTTCGGGGCATCGGGATTCGTGCGTGCCGCGAGCCAGATGTAGTCGGCGTAGTCAGCAAGGCTCGTGAAGACCTTGCTGCCGTTGATCACGTAGTCGTCGCCGTCGCGCACGGCGCGGGTGGTGAGCGACGCGAGGTCGGTACCCGCCCCGGGCTCGGAGTAGCCGATCGCGAAGTGGATCTCCCCGCGCAGAATTTTGGGGAGGAACTCCCGCCGCTGTTCGTCGGTCCCGAAGCGGGCAAGGGTCGGGCCCACGGTATTGAGGGTCAGGAAGGGCAGCGGGAAGCCCGCGCGCTGCACCTCATCAGAGAAGATGAACTGTTCGATGGGCGTGCGGCCTTGCCCCCCCCACTCCTTCGGCCAGCCGATCCCGAGCCAACCGTCGGCGCCCATCTGACGCAGGGCCTTCCTGTAGAGCGGGCCTCCGCCCTCGCTGCCTGAGATCTCCTGCTGGAGCTCCAAAGTCATCATGCGGGCGAAGTAGCTACGCAGCTCTTCACGCAGTGCGCGCTGCTCGGGGCTGTAGGCGACGTACATGGGGATCTCCCGGGACCACGAATTTTTGAAACATGTATCATTTTTGAGGGTGCTGAGCAATAATCGCTCACGGAGGCGCCATGCGGATCGGAATCTTCGCCCCACTCGCGAGCCCGCTTGCCACGGCGGCCTACGTGCGCGCCCTCGCGCAGGGCGCCGAAGAGCGCAACTTCCACTCGCTCTGGCTGCCCGAGCACGTCGTCCTCTTCGACGACTACGCTTCGCGCTACCCCTACTCGCCCGACGGCCGAATCCCTGCCGGCGGCGAGAACGGATTGCTCGATCCCCTGGCCGCGCTCGGCTTCCTGGCCGCCGCGACACGAAGGATCCGGATCGGGAGCGCCGTCTGCCTCGTCCCGCAGCGCAACCCGGTGTATACGGCTAAGGAGATCGCCACGCTCGACGTCCTGTCCGGCGGGCGCGTGGACTTTGGTGTGGGAGTCGGCTGGCTCGCAGAGGAGTTCGCAGCTTTGGGTGTCCCCTTCGAACGCCGGGGCGCTCGTTGCCGTGAGTACCTACGCGTGATGCATACGCTTTGGTGCGATCCGGTGTCGCAGTTCCGAGGCGAGTTTTACGAGCTCGCGCCCTGCCGACAGTTCCCGAAGCCTATCCAGAAACCCCACCCCCCGATCCACTTCGGGGGCGAAAGCGACGCTGCACTGCGGCGTGTCGCGGATCTCGGCCAGGGCTGGCATCCCTTCCACCAGGAACCTCAGTTCGTAGCCCTGCGCATCGCAGCGCTTGAGAAGCTGCTCGCGGAGCGGGGGCGCAAGCGTTCGGAGATCGAGGTCACGATTTGCTCGTACCTGCGGCCGATCTCACTTGACCTTGTAAAGCGTTACCGCGATGCGGGAGCAGACCAGGTGACCGTGATGCCCCTGAGCGGTGACATACCGGGACTCGAGAAGGTGCTCGACGACTTGGCCTCACAGATCGTTCAGCCCGCCGAGACGCTCTAGATGCGGGGAGGCCAGGGGCGAAGCAGGCACAGCGATGGACCTCCATGACTCCCCCAGCGAGGCCGCCTTCCGAGCCGAGGCGCGGGCCTTCCTCTGCGCGCACGCGGGGGAGGGGAAGCTCGACTACTACGAGGAAGAGACCTCCACCCCCGAGCTCCTGGCGGCCGCCAAGCGCTGGCAGCGCACGCTTTACGAATCCCGCTGGGCAGCGCTTCACTGGCCAGAGCGTTACGGCGGGCGTGGACTCGGGCCCGTCGAGCTCATCATCTGGAACCAGGAGCTCGGCCGAGCCGGGATGGGCGAGTCGTTGTTCGTGGTCGGAATCGGCATGGCCGGGCCGACGCTCATCGCCCATGGCAGCGAGGAACAAAAGACGCGCTTCCTCCCCCCCATGCTCCGGGGTGACGAGGTCTGGTGTCAGCTCTTCAGCGAGCCCGGCGCGGGCAGTGATCTTGCGTCCCTTGCGACGCGCGCCATTCGGGACGGCGAGCATTGGGTGGTGAACGGACAGAAGGCCTGGTGCTCTGGTGGCCACTACGCAGATTTCGGAATCCTGCTTGCGCGCACCGACCCCAAGGCGCCGAAACACAAGGGGATTACCTATTTTCTGGTCGATATGAAGACTCCCGGCGTCGAGATTCGTCCGCTTCGCCAGATGAACGGCAGCGCGCACTTTACGGAGGTCTTCCTCTCTGACGTGCGAGTGCCCGATGCCCATCGGGTGGGGCCCGTGAACCATGGCTGGTCTTGCGCGATGACGACGCTCCTTCACGAGCGCATGGCGATCGGCGACATCGACCGCATGTTCTCCTTCGACGACCTCCTCGCGCATGCGCGGGCTCATCGCGATCGCCTCAACCCCGTGTTGCGCGACGAGCTTGCGCAGCTTTACATCTGGGTGCGGTCCCTCGAGCTCCTGAACGCCCGCGTCATCTCCCAACTCGGACGCGGTTCGATGCCCGCGGCGGAGAGCTCCGTCATGAAGCTCGCCATCGCGCGCATCCTGTCGAAGTCCGCCGATCTCGGGCTTCGCCTGCTCGGGCCCGAAGCCTTGCTTCGCAAGGGCCCCTTCCAGAACCAGTGGCTGTTTGCTCCCTCGATGCACATCGCTGGGGGAACCGACGAGATCCAAAAGAACATCGCCGCCGAACGGGTGCTCGGCCTGCCGCGCGAGCCGCTCGACCAGCGCGACGTGGCCTTCGAGGATCTAAGGAGAGGTTGATCCTGCGCGCCCAGTAGACGCCCCGGGGCCAAAAGGCTTCCCTTCGCCCCTCAAGCTCCCGGCTCCGAACGTCGATAGCACTCAGCGGCAGTGTCTTTTCGGGGGGTCCATGCAGCTCCTTGCGGCCGTCGGCGGTTTGTCGTTCGTCGCCGCAAGCTTTGTGGTCGGCCTGCGGCTCCTCTTCCTGGCGCGTCGTACGCGGGAGCTTCCCGAGTTTGCCGTCGGATTGGGCCTCCTCCTGATGGGCGGCTTCGGCTATCCACTTACCGCAATCGCACGCACGGTGCCGGCGCTCTCAGAAGACGTCCGGATTGCGATCTTCGTCTTCTCTCTCTTCCTCACCTGGATCGGCACGGTCTTGCTGGCGCTCTTCAACATGCGCGTCTTCCGGCCGAGGGAAGCCTGGGCCAAGGCCCTGATGGTTGCAGTTGCGCTATGGCTCGTGGCGACTTTCATTCTTGAATGCGTCTCTCCGGGGCTCCGTGTGGGAGCCTTCCGTAATGAGGGACTCGGGCTGCGTTTGTTTATGAGCGCGATCGCGATCCCGCTTGCCTGGGGAACCTACGAGTCTCTGCGCTACTGGGAGCTCCTGCGAAAGCGTGTCAGGCTTGGACTCGCAGATCCGGTCGTGGCCGATCGGATGCGTCTTTGGAGCATCGCCGAACTCTCCGCCTGCGTGATCAACGTTTCCACCACGGTCGCTGCGCTCTTTGGGATCGACTTCGCGATCGCGCCCGTGGGTGCCTTCGTGATTGCCCCTCTCGGGCTCCTGGCCTCGGCCTCGATGTGGCTCGCCTTCATTCCGCCGGCCGCCTATCTGCGCCGCGTCTCGCGCGCGGCCGCGAGCGGGGCGTAGCAGCATGGCGGATTCCGCAGCCTTCGCCTGGGTGTGCGATCAGCTGCAGCGCGCCACACCGCTGTCTGAGATCGAGGTCCGGGGCACGGTGCGACTCGCCTTGAAGCAGGCGGGCCTTGACGCACGGAGCGTGAGCGGCGCGGAGATGGCCGTACTTCTTGCCAAGGTGATGCCCGTCGAACTCCAGCAACGCGCGGTGGAGAACGCGGACCGGCTGTGCCAGGACTTGGCCACCCGGATCCGCGGGGAGAGCTTCGCCGAGGCGAAGCTCGATCCACAGAGTGTAGAGGCCGTCTTCCGGCGCCTCGGCGGCGCTGCCTCCTAGCCCTAGCCCGCGCTCTGGGGCAGCTCACTACTTGTCAAAAACTCATGGATCCGCCGCGCGACCTGGTCGGGGTCGGTCTGCGGGAGCATGTGGCTCCCGATCGGCACCACCACAAGGCGTGCATTCGGCAGGCGCTTGGCGAGATCCTCCCCCACGGCGGGCTTCACCAGGAGATCGTCGCTTCCTTGCAAGACAAGCGCGGGCGCGGTGATGGCCTCGGGCCGGAGCGTTTTCGGGTCAAAGCGCTGTTCCTCGAGCACGTACGAGCGCAGTGCCCCGGGGAGAGCGAGCAGCGCCTCGGTCCGCCCCTCATAGCCTCGGGGGATGACGGCGCTGTCGGTAAACGCCTTGACCAGTGCGTCGTGGGTGATGGCCCGGGCAAGCGGCGGGACGTTCCGGACCCAGTCGAAGAGGGGAAGGGCGATCGGCGAGTGGACGAGGCGCGAGGCCAAGGGTTCGCCTTCGGGATCGGCGATCTCAAGCGGACCCACCGAGCCAAGCAACACGAGGTGCGAGAGGAGCTGCGGTGATTCCACCGCAAGGGTCTGAACGACGCCCCCGCCGTACGACCAACCGACCAACGTCGCGTGCTCAATGCCGAGGGCCGCGAGTAGCCCCGCGAGGTCGCGCGCATTGCTGCCGAGCGTGTAGTGGTCCGGAGTCTCGGAGGGACGACTCGAGAAGCCATAGCCCGCCCGGTCGTAGACGATCGTGCGGTATCCGA
>DAIOWK010000056.1:0-14479 GCA_036758525.1 Myxococcota bacterium | reverse complement strand
AACGTCCTCGAGCTCAACCTTGAGCTCCGCAAACACTTCGGCGCCCCCCCGGCGTGAGGGCGCGTGGAGCGAGGGCGCCTGGACGTGAGAACTCCTCAGGTTGGGTCCAAGGCGACTTTTCGCGAGCGCTGCTCCTCGTGCCAAGGGGTTCGATGAGGTCGTCGCGAGCTCCCCTTCGAGGCCAGTCGCGAAGGGGAGCTCACACGTGCCTTCGGGCACCGCAGGATCGGTAAGCCCCCCATGGCAAAGCTCCTCGTCGTAGACGACGACAAGAACATTCGGCGGATCTTGTCCACATTTCTCGAGTCCTGTGGCCATGAGGTCCAGCAGGCCCCGGATGCCGCAAACGCGCTTGCCGCGCTGTCCAAGGAGCCCGAAATCAGGCTGGTCCTCACCGATTTTCGAATGGCCGAGATGAACGGGCTTGAGCTTCTGGAGCAGATCAAGCAGCAGCATCCCGACACGCTTGTGATCCTCATGACTGCCTATGCAACGGTCGAATCTGCCGTCGCGATTATCAAGGCCGGCGCCTACGACTATCTGACCAAGCCATTCTCCCTCGACCGGGTGCGACAGGCCGTCGAGCGGGCGCTCGAGGTCGGGAACCTCCGCGTCGAGAATCGGGCACTCCGAGATGTCGTGCATGATCTGCCGCTCACCGACTCTCGCAGCAGCGTGATGCAAAGCGTGCTGAGGACCGCGCGCCAAGCCGCCAACAGCGACGCGACCGTCATCCTGTTGGGCGAGAGTGGCGCGGGGAAGAATGTCCTTGCCCGCCAGATTCATGAATGGAGCCCCCGGCACGAGCGGCCCTTCGTGGTGGTGAACTGCACCACACTCTCGGACCAGCTGCTCGAGAGCGAACTGTTTGGACACGTGCGAGGCGCCTTCACGGGCGCCATCAAGAACAAGCCCGGTCGACTCGAAGCGGCGGCGGGTGGCACCGTCTTCCTTGACGAGATCGCGGATCTCTCCCCCACCTTGCAAACCAAGCTGTTGCGCTTTCTCCAAGAACGCCAGTTCGAGCGGGTCGGGGGCGACGAAACCATCGAGATTGACGCGCGAATCATCGCAGCTTCCAATCGCGATCTTGAGCACGAGGTGGCTGCCGGACACTTTCGGGAGGATCTCTTCTACCGGTTGAACGTCATCTCGCTGCGGGTTCCCGCGCTTCGAGAGCGACCCGAGGACATTCGCCCGCTGGTGGAGCACTTCCTCACGGCAGCGGCGCTTCGAAATCGCCGGCCGGGGCTGCACCTCTCGCCCGAGGCGATGGAAGCGCTTTGCAGCTACCAGTGGCCTGGGAATATCCGTGAGCTGCGCAACGCCATCGAACGCGCGGTCGTCCTAAGTCGGAGCGACGTCATCCCGAGGGAAGGCCTCCCCGACAGGGTGTTTCAGGCGCCGAGCCCCCCGCGCGCGCGGGCTCCAAGCGGGGGAACCCTGGAGGAACTGGAACGAGATCATATCCGTCGTGTCTTGGCAGAGGCCGTGACCCTCGAAGAGGCGGCAGAGACCCTGGGCATCAGCACGACGACGCTCTGGCGGAAGAGGAAGCGCTATTCGATCGAGTGAGAAAATAGTGGGAGTGCTCCCGAAAAAGTGAGCGTGCGGCGCTCAGGACAGGTCGAACCCCTTGCGAGAACAAGCAGCAGGTGTGGCAGGAGCGTAGGGCCGCGACGAGGGGGGCCTGGATCACAGCATGATCACGAGCGGTTTCTTTCGCCCCGTGCCCCGTTACGACTGCCGTCGTAGCCCTGCCGAAGGGGGCTGCGTGTGAGGCCGGCGAACCTTGAGAACGGCCCCGTATCGTCCCGACAACGCGGGAGGAGTCCAGTACTTGATCCCGCCTGTAGCATTTTCGGCACAGCTGTACGCTTTCTCCACCTCGCGTGACAACCGATGAACGGAGCGCTCGCAAGGACGAAGGAGCCGGCCGGACGAAGGGTGCGGTCCACGCTCTAGGGCTCCGGCGGGCTGATCTCGTGCTCCCCCTCGTTCGAGACGCGGCGATCGCTTTGCCGAGGCCGGAAACCGGGCGATTCTAGGTTGAATTTCGTGCGATTCGACGCGACATTTCGCGCTCCAGATCGCTCTGTCGGAAAGAACGCGCTTGACCATTTTCCAGCGCCTGCCCGTCCGGTTCCGCGCGGCAATGTATGCGCTGCGCGGCGGATTCCTCGTACGTCCCTTCCTCATCGCGCTCTGTCTAGGACTCTCGGGCGCCGTGCTGTCGGCGATGGAGGAGTCGACTCCCGCCCTCAATGCCTGGATCCCAGAGACTCTCTTCCCATCGCACGAAGACCCGCAGGTAGCCCAGGTCATTCTCGGCGGCATCGCCGCCTCGACCATGACCGTCGTCTCGATCGTTTTCGCCATCCTCCTCATGACCCTCACCCTCGCTTCCACGCAGTTCTCGCCGAGGATCCTGATCAGCTTCGTGCGGGACCGGACCACGCAATGGACGCTGGGGATCTTCCTCGGGACATTCTCCTACTGCATGGCGGCGCTACCTGCCGCGCGCTCCCTGCCCCACCCATTCCTCCCCGCGGCAACCGTGACGGGGGCGATGCTGCTCGCGATCGTCTGCGTCGGCTGGCTCATCTTCTTCATCAACCACATCTCGCAAGCCATCAGCGTGAACCACATCGTGGACCGCATTGCGCGGGAGACGGAGTTGGTGATGGACGAGTTCGTGCCTCATCCACGCGAGCATTTCCAGCCGGAGACGACAGAAGTGGATCCCGTCGGGACGGAAACCTCAATCCTGAGCCGACGCTCCGGTTATATCCGCTTCGTCGATGTGGATCGCCTTCTCCGGCTTGCCAAGGCGCACCACATCCGCGTTCGTATAGAGCGCCGGGTCGGTCATTTCGTTCCGGAAGGAGTTCCGCTGATCGCGGTCTGGCGCGGCGAGCGCGTCACGGAGGATCTTGCACTCGATCTCCTCGCCGCGTTTGACATCGGCCCCACGCGCACGTTGCAACAAGACGTCGAGTTCGGCGTCATTCAGATCGTCGACATCGCGCTTCGGGCGATCTCTCCTGCGGTGAATGATCCGAGCACAGCCATTAGCTGCGTCGACCAGTTGAGCCGCATCCTGATCCGCTGGATCCACCGCGCGCCGCCAAGCTCGTATCTTTATGCTCCGCCGCACGTCCTGCGCGTGATTGTGCCCTGGATTGGCTTGGACCAACTGCTGGACACGGCCTTCGAGCAGATCCGCCATTATTCCGCAAGCGACATTGCGGTGAGCCTGAGGTTGCTACGGGCATTCAACGACATCGCGCGCACCGCCAGCGACGTGGATCTGCGAGGTACCCTGCTGGAACGTGCCCGTCGCGTGGTTGCGGGCTGCACCGGGCGACTTGCGGAAGATGAGCTTGGCAGGTTGCGCCGGCGCCTCGTTGTCCTCGAGTCCCGAATGAAGTCCGAGACATGAGGACAGGTCGGGGTCGGGCTCGGGACGCGGAACCCCGGCAGCGCTCAGAGCAGGAGCGACAAGGGGTCCTCGAGCCCGCGGCGCAGCGCCGTGAGGAGCTCTGCACCCGTCGCACCGTCGAGCGCGCGGTGGTCGGCGGAGAGGGTGCAGGTCATGATCGTGCGAACCACCACCGCGCCTTCCCGAGCCACAGGGCGCGGCTCGGCGGCACCCACGCCAAGAATGCAACTTTGCGGCGGATTCAGGATCGGAAGGAGGCTTTGGATCCCATACATCCCGAGGTTCGAGACCGTGAGGGTTCCGCCCTGGTACTCCTGCGGTCGGAGCCTGCGTTCTCGCGCGCGTTCGCAAAGGTCGCGCAGCTCGCGGCTTAGCTCCGCCAAGCCCTTGCGGTCCGCGTCGCGCACGATCGGAGTCACCAGTCCTGAATCGGTGGCTACCGCGACTGCCACATCGACCCGATCGTAGATTCGCAGCGCCTCCTCTGTGAAGGAGACGTTGGCCGCGGGCACGCGACGCAGGGCCAACGCGGCCGCGCGGATCACCAAATCGTTTACGCTGAAGCGGGGCTCGCCATCACGGGAGCTGCGTACGTTTAGCTGCTCGCGGAGGGCGAGGAGCGCGTCGAGCTCGCAGTCCATGGTCAGGTAGAAATGGGGGACAGTGCGCTTCGACTCGGCGAGTCGCGCAGCCTGGGTGCGACGGGCGGTGGTGTAGCGGACCTCGTGGAACGGGGCCTCGGCGGGGAGTTCGGGGCCTTGCCGTGCAGCGGAATCACCTGCACCACGTGCTCGGGCGAAACGCGAGAGGAGGGGCGGAAGGTCGCTCTCTGGTGCGGCGCGTGTCGCTTCGGCGAGTGGGGGGGGCGGGAAGCGCATGCCCCGCGCGGCCTCGATGTCGCACTTCATGATGCGGCCACCGGCCCCGCTGCCCCGGACCGATTCGAGGGGAATGCCGGCCTGCTCGGCCATGCGCCGCGCGAGAGGGGAGGCGTGGGCAGTCCGCTTGGGAGCCCCTGCGGCCGGTCTCTCCGCCGCAGGGGGCGTCACGGGCGCTTGGCTCGTGTTCTCCTCCGGCGCCGGAGAAGAGGCGCCCATCGCGGAGGCCTCGCCGGGGCGCGCGAGGAGGGCCAGCAAGGCGCCCACGGGTACGCCCTCCGCGCCCTCTTGCACGAGAATCTCGAGCAGCGTGCCCTCGTCGGTGGCCTCAAGCTCCACCGCCGACTTGTCGGTTTCGATTTCCACCAGGACATCGCCGGGCTTTACCGTCTCCCCTGGGCGCTTTCGCCAGGCGAGGACCGTGGCCTCGGTCATCGAGGCAGAAAGCTCCGGGAGTCGGATTTCGATCGGCATGCCGTTTCCCCCCCAAGCCCTTTCACGCCCGCCGGTCAAGGCACGCGCGAGCGACCGCGCCGACGATCGCGTCGGCCGAGAGGCCGTACTCTCGGTAAAGATCCGGAATGTCCCCGGATTGACCAAAGCGTTCGACCCCGAGCGACACGACGCGCTGTCCTGCTACCGCACCGAGCCACGAGAGTGCCGCGGGATGCCCGTCGAGCACCGTGACAAGGGCGGCTTCGCGGGCGAGGGGAGCCAGCAGGGTCTCGACCGCTGCGCGCACCGTGGGGTCGCCAGAGGCTCGGGCACTCTGCGCAGCGCGCCAACCTGCGTGGAGGCGATCGGCGGAGGTGACCGCGAGGAGCCCCGCGCCCGGGGTATCCTCCCGGAGCTCGGCGAACGCTTCCTGGACTTCGGGCGCTACGACTCCGGTGTAGACGAGTGCCAGCTCGGCTCCCGGCTCAGGCGGCACCAGCCAATAGCCTCCCTCCACGATCTCGCGCCGTAGCTCCGGTCCGAGGGAACGCTCGGGCTGCGTGAGGGGGCGCGTCGAGAGCCGGAGATAGATGGATCCCCCGTGTTCGTCCTGCAGGTACTGGAAGGCGAAGCGCACAATCTCTGCCAGCTCATCTTGAAATGCGGGCTCATAGGCCAGCAAACCCGGCTGGCCGATGCCGATCAGCGGAGCCGACACTGATTGGTGTGCACCCCCCTCGGGCGCGAGTGTAATGCCCGAGGGCGTGGCCACGAGGAGAAAGCGGGCGTCCTGGTAGCAGGCGTAGTTCAGCGCATCGAGGCCGCGTGCAATGAAGGGATCGTACAGGGTACCTACGGGAAGGAGCCGGACACCGAAGACCGGGCCGGCCAGGCCGAGCGCCGCGAGGAGCAGGAAGAGGTTGTTCTCGGCGATCCCGAGCTCGATGTGCTGGCCCTCGGGAGAGGCCTCCCACTTCTGCGCAGAGACGACCTCCTCGAGGCGGAAGACGTCGGCTTGGCGTCGGCGGTCAAAAACGCCGCGGCGGTTCACCCAAGCGCCCAGGTTGGTCGAGACCGTGACGTCCGGAGAGGCGGTCACAATGCGTTCCGAGAGCGCTGAGCCACCGCGTGCCAGGTCCGCCAGCAGGCGACCGAAGCCCTCTTGGGTCGAGAGCTTGGAGCCGCGGGGCGCCGGGAACGGCTCGGGGACCGCAAGGGGCGGCGGCCGGTGCCGGCGTTCCGCGGGCTGTGCGAAAGGCACGGCCGACAGGAACTCCCGCAGCTCGTCCTCCGGGAGGTCCAGTCCTGCGAACGCCTCCCATTCCCGTCCAGCCTCAACGCCTTGGGTCCTGCGGAAGAGCTCCATCTGGTCCGGGGTCATGAGGCCCGCGTGGTTGTCCTTGTGGCCTGCGAAGGGAAGGCCGTACCCCTTGATGGTGTAGGCGAGAAAACAAGTCGGACGGTCGCCTCGCACGCCGTGGAAGGCGTCGAGCACGGTCTCGAGGTCGTGGCCCCCTAGGTTCGTCATGAGCGTATGGAGCGCATCATCGTCGTGCTCGTCCAGGAGCTCGCCCACGCCAGAGGTGTCGCCGAGATCGCGCAAGAGATGCTCGCGCCAGCCCGCTCCGCCCTTGTAAACGAGGGCGGAGTAGAGGGAGTTGGGGCACTCGTCGATCCACTGCCGAAGGGCGTCGCCGCCCCGCCGTGCGAACGCCGCCTCGAGGCGCCTTCCGTACTTGAGGACGATGACATCCCAGCCCATGTCACGAAAAAGCGTATCGATCTGCAGGGAGAGGCGGTCCTCCATCACGCGGTCCAGGCTCTGCCGGTTGTAGTCGATCACCCACCACACATTGCGGACGTCGTGCTTCCAGCCCTCGAGCAGAGCCTCGAAGACGTTTCCCTCGTCCAGTTCCGCATCCCCCACGAGGGCCACCATGCGCCCTGGCGGCGCGTCGGTCGGGACGAGCTTTTTCGTGCGCAGGTAGTCTTGGACGAGGGCTGCAAAAAGGGTCATGGCCACGCCGAGTCCCACGGAACCCGTCGAGAAATCGACGTCGTCAGCGTCTTTGGTCCGAGACGGGTAGGACTGTGCGCCGCCCATCGCGCGGAAGCGCTCCAGCGCATCACGGGTCTGACGACCGAGCAGGTACTGGATCGCGTGGAAAACGGGACTTGCGTGGGGCTTCACGGCCACCCGGTCCTGTGGTCGCAAGACGTCGAGATAGAGCGCCGTCATGAGCGTCACCACCGAGGCGCAGGAAGCCTGGTGGCCTCCCACCTTAAGACCATCCCGCCGTTCGCGAAGATGGTTGGCGTGGTGGATCGTCCAAGAGGAGAGCCAGAGGATCTTGCGCTCGAGGGCGCGCAGGCACGCGAGCTGGCGGTCCACGTCCATGGCCCCTGACCATATCGCGTGGGGCAGGGTAGAGGGGTGCGTATCTAGCTCAAAAATCCACGCGCTAAGCAATATTCTGCTACAAGAGCCTGCACTGGAGGCGAAACATGGCTGCGCCCATCCTCGACTCCATTGACCGCCGCATCCTGCGCGAGTTGCAGGAGGATGCCCGCATCTCGAATGCGGACCTCTCGCGCAAAGTGGCCTTGTCCCCATCCCCCTGCCTGCGCCGTGTGCGCGCGCTGGAGGAGCGGGGTGTGATCCGTCGCCACGTGACGCTGCTCGATCCCGCAGCGCTCGGCCTCGGCGTTTCGGTTTTCGTGCAGGTGCGGCTCGAGCGGCAGGTGGAGCAAGCCCTCGAGCGGTTCGAGGAGATGATCCTCGCCCGGCCGGAAGTGATGGAGTGCTACCTCATGACGGGTGACGCCGACTATCTCCTGCGTGTCGTCGTGGCGGATATCCCCGCCTACGAGCGGTTCCTGATGGACCACCTGACCCGGGTCCCTGGGGTCTCGAGCATTCGCTCGAGCTTTGCGCTGAAGCAGGTGAAATACGGGACGGCCCTTCCCCTCGGGCCCGAGTCTCCCTAGGCCGCAGTGCTTTTGCTGCGCTGCAGCCTGGGACCTGCAGTCACGGCCGAGGTATCGTGAGCTAAGTCCGCGGAATCGCTGATTGAGCTCTCCGGCACAAGGATTGCTCTAAGCGTGCCTCATGAGATGTCTGGGAGCGACCCACTTTGCTCTCCATAATGGAGCTGCCCTCCACGGACCGGACGGAGGTCATGCCGTGCGAAACCGCCGCTGGGAACGCTGGGAACGCGAATGGGACGACGATGGGCGTCGCATACGGGTGCGGACCCGCCGGCGCAGCGAGCCTGAGCGCGAGGACCGAGAACTCACGCCTGAGGAGGAGGCCTACGCCGAGGCACAGCGCCTTGCAAACCGAAAGCTCGGGTTTGTCTCGCACCTAGTGCCGTATCTTGCGACCCGAGCCTTTCTCCTCTTCGTCGCGGGCCCCCGTGCAGCGATGATCGTCGCGATGGCGTGGGGGATCGGCGTCGCGAGCCACTGGTTCGGCGTTCTCGCACCCACCCTGCGCAAGCGCTGGATCGATCAGGAGGTCCATCAGCGCCTGAACCGTACGGTGTCGAAGGAACGGCGCGTG
Organism: Myxococcota bacterium; assembly: GCA_036758525.1. Taxonomy (GTDB): domain Bacteria; phylum Myxococcota_A; class UBA9160; order UBA9160; family UBA9160; genus UBA9160. The sequence continues at coordinate 6,162 of DAIOWK010000056.1, read as the reverse complement.
CTTGAAGGTCAGCACGCGCGCTCACTGGAGGAGCTCTCCGCCTCCATCGCCCACGAGATTCGAAACCCGATCACGGCGGCGAAAAGCCTCGTGCAGCAGATGGGCGAGGACCCCGCGTCCCACGAGAATGTCGAGTATGCACGGGTTGCGCTTGAGGAGCTCGACCGGGTCGAGCGGTCGATCTCCCATCTCCTGAAATTTGCGCGGGAGGAAGCGCTGCGTCTCGCCGACGTGCGCATGGCCGACGTGCTCGACTCCGCCCTCGAGAGCTTCCGCGACCGGATTGCGCGTTTGGGCGTGAAGGTGGAGCGGGCATTTGATGGCCAAGGCACGTTGCGGGGAGACCCGGAGAAACTGCGACGGGTTGCGTTGAATCTCATCGGCAATGCCTTGGACGCCCTCGAGCAAGGCGGAACACGCGCGCCCTCCCTCGAGGTTGCGACGGGGGAGAACTTGGCCTCCACCGAGGTTTGGGCGCGGATTCGCGACAACGGCCCGGGCATGGAGCGGGATGCGCTCAGCAAGATTTTCCGCCCCTTCTACACCTCGAAGCCCGAAGGGACGGGGCTCGGCCTTGCCATCACCAAGAAGCTGATCGAGGCCCACGGCGGAACGATCGAGGCGCAGTCTGCGCCCGGGGCCGGGACGGAGTTCGTGCTGGCCCTTCCGAAGGCGGGTCCAGAGGCCTCCGGGAATGCTCTCGCCCGCCCGGCGGCGGAGGGGGCAGCGTGAGTGCGCGCATCCTCGTCGTCGAAGACGAGCGAGCGATTCAGCTCGCGCTCTCTGGGCTCCTGCGGCGGGAGGGCTATGAGGTCGCTGTGGCGGACTCGGCGGAAAGTGCCTTGGCGCAGCTGCGCGAAGGCCCGGCGGACCTCGTCCTGACGGATCTCGCGCTCGGGCATGGGCTTTCCGGGATGGATCTCTTGCGGGAGGTGAAGGCCTCAAGACCAGAGACTGCGGTCGTCATGATCACCGCACACGGCTCCGAGAAGGTCGCCGTTCAGGCGATGAAGGCCGGCGCGCAGGACTACGTGCCGAAACCCTTTGACAACGACGAGATCCGCATCGTCGTGCAACGAGCCCTTGAACACACCCGCCTCGAGCGGGAGCATCGCATGCTGCTCGAGCGTGTCGACCGTGAGCTCCGCTTTGAGAATCTCGTGGGCTCGGGACCCGCCATGCGCCGCGTGTTCGAGATGATTGAGAAGGTGGCGGAGACCGATCTCACGGTGCTCGTACGGGGTGAGAGCGGGACGGGAAAAGAGCTTGTCGCCCAGGCCCTTCACCAGCGAAGCCCACGTCGCGGGCGCCCCTTCGTAGCAGTCAACTGCGCCGCGATCAGCCGAGAGCTCGTCGAGAGCGAGCTCTTTGGCCACGAGAAGGGCGCCTTCACCGGTGCCGACGCACGGCGCATCGGCCGTTTTGAGGCTGCCGACGGCGGGACCATTTTCCTGGATGAGATCGGGGACATGGCGCCGGAGACCCAGGCGAAGGTCCTCCGTGTACTCGAAGAGCGAAGCCTCGAGCGAGTGGGAAGTACCAAATCCGTGGCCGTCGACGTGCGCGTCATCGCCGCGACCCACCGGGACCTCGAAGCCGAAGTAAAGCGGGGTCGTTTCCGTGAGGACCTCTACTATCGCTTGAAGGTCGTGCAGATCGTGGTCCCTCCACTGCGCGAACGGCGCGAGGATGTGCCTGCCCTCGTGAATCGTTTCCTCTCGCAGCTGGCCGAGCGCCTCGGGCGCGAGCCCCGGCGCCTAAGCGCGGGAGCTCTCTCCGCGCTCGCCGGCTACCCCTGGCCGGGCAACGTCCGGGAGCTTCGCAACGTCGTGGAGCAGGCGGCTGTCCTTGCCCCGAGCGAGGCGATTGGCGAAGCGGATCTGCGCCTTCCCTGTCGCGGCGCGGGGAGCGCCCCCACGGCCCCCTCCGGCAGCGCAAACGGGGAGGGCTTCGCAGATGCGAAGCGCCAGGCCACCGAGGACTTCGAGCGCACCTATCTGCTGCGCGCCTTGCGCCAGCACGGCGGGAACATCTCCCGCACGGCCGAGGCCATCGGCATGGTGCGCCAGAGCCTTCAACAAAAGATCCGTGAACTCGGCCTCCGCTCCGAGGACTGGAGCGAGAGCTCGTGATGCGCGACCCGCGCAGGAGGAACGTCATGTCATCCACTCGTCCCCGGGGTTTCCTGGCACGCCTTGGTCGTCTCGTGCGCGGAGCTTTCGCCGGATGGGTCCGCGACCGCGAGGAGAGCAACCCGCGCGCGGTCTATGAACAGGCCATCGACGAGCGCGTGCGGCAATACGCCGAGCTCAAGAAGGCCGTCGCGGGGATCCTCTACATGCGGAACAAGCTCGAAGCGGAGATCGAGGAGCGCCGCGCGGAGGCCGCGAGGCTCGGCGACGACGTTTCCCGGGCGATCCGTCGCGCGGACGACAGCGCGGCGCTGGCGCTCATCACACAGCGGCAGGTCCTGATTGACGATCTCGACCGTGCCGAGCGCGAGCTTGCGGTCGTTCGTACCGAGGGGGCGGAAGCGAAGCGCAACCTTTTGCGCTTCCGCGAGGAGATTCGCGGCCTCGAGCGCGAGAAGGTCCAGATGCTTGCGACCCTCGCCAACGCGAACGCGCGTCGGCGGATCCAGGAGGCCTTTGAGGGCTTCTCGATTGAGGCAGAGATGCGCGCTCTCGAGGGCGTGCGGGAGCACATTGCCCGCACCGTGAGCGAGGGCAACCTGGAGCGTGAACTCGATGCAGAGGGCCTCGACGCGCGAATCCGTGAGATCCGTGTCGAGGCGCGCGCCGAATCGGCGCGGCGCGAGCTCGCCGAGATCAAGGGTCGTCTTCGCCCGGTGCTCCTTTCGAGCCAGGAGTCGGCACTGGCCCCGTCTTCACGCTGAACCCGCGCAATCGCCGCCGAGGTGCTAGACACGGCGGCGATGCGCCGCTCCTCAAGGCTCCCGCTCCTGCTTGGCGTCCTGGCCTGGCACTTCGCGTGCGCGCCACCCGCCAAGGACTTCGATGAGCCCCCGAAGCCCAAGAAGGTCAAGATCCTCGAGACCGAGTACGACGACCGCGCGGCGGGCCAGGAGGGAGAGGCCGAGGTTGCGAGCCAACTCGGGATCTACAAGAACGACGCTCTTCAGGCCTATCTGAACGCGGTAGGCCAGAGGGTGGCGCGGGGCGCCCCGCGCGACTTCGACTACCGCTTCCGGATCGTCGACCAGTGGAGCCCGAACGCCTTCGCCTTGCCCGGCGGAGTGATCTTCGTCTCGCGGGGTCTCCTTGCGCTCGCGAACTCCGAGGACGAGCTCGCGTGTGTGCTGGGCCATGAGATCACGCACGCGGCGGCGCGCCATCAAGCGGCGGCACAACAAACGGAGATGCGTCTCGGCCCCTTTTCCCTGGGATTCGCTCGCGCGGCCTACATGGCCGCCTATCAGCGCGACGAAGAGCGGGCGGCGGACGAGGGCGGGCAGCACTTGGCGGCGGCCGCAGGCTACGACCCACGGGCGATGGCGGAATTCCTAAAGCGGCTGGGCGGCGACGAGCGCCTCATGCTCGGTGCGCAGCGCATTCCCGGCTTCTTCGACACCCACCCAGGCACGACCGAGCGCATCGCGTCCACGGAGACGCGCGGCCGGGAGATCATCTGGACGCGAACCCCGGCCATCGCGCAGGACGGCTACCTGCACGAGGTCGAAGGACTCGTGTTGGATGAGAATCCGGCGGAAGGGATCTTCCGGGGCAGCCGCTTCATTCATCCCGACCTCGACTTTACAATCACCTTCCCGGAAGGCTGGACCATGGTCAACACGGCTTCCGCCGTGGGCGCGACGTCCCCGAAGCGTGACGCCCGCATTGCCCTCGAGATGGTGGCGGACGGCGACGACCCGAAAAAGGTTGCGGAGAAGTACCTGAGTGAGCGAGCGGTCAAGATCCACGCGGTGGTGGAGGAGGCGCAATCCATCTTCGTCGGGGAACTGCCGGCCTACCAGGTTCGGGGGCGTGTCCCGACTGCGGAGGGTGACGTGGCGGGACAGCTCACCTGGATCGCATACCGCGGCCACATCTATCGCATTAGCGTTTCGGCTAAGTCTCTCGTCGCGTCAGGGTATTTCGGTCGCGCGCAAAGTACGACAAGGAGCTTTCGCCCGCTCACGGGGGACGAGCGGGTATCGGTCCTCGTGTCGCGCCTGCGCATCGCCCATGCCAATAAGGGGGAAACCATCGACGCGCTCTCCCGGCGCACCGGAAATGCCTGGGACATCGAGAGGACGGCCGTGGCGAACGGTCTGTTTGGACCGATCGCCTTCCCCGAAGGCCAGCCCGTGAAGATCGCGCTGACGGAGCCCTACCATCCCACCGAGCTTCCGACCCCCGCCTCGGCAGCCCACTAGGCGGGGATTCGCGCATCGACGGCGCGCCGCTGAATTGCTAGAGGGCGCAAGAGCGCCGGCGTCTGCGAAGGTTGAGGCGGCGGGCAAGGCGGAGGCGCCATGAACGGCGGAAGCGCCAGGGAAGCGCTGGCACGCTCGTTCGTCGAAGGACTCGAGCGCGGTGCTCCGGACCCCACGCTTCTCGCGGTCGCTGGGGAACCCGAGCCGCCCGCCGCGGCCATGGCGTTCGCGCGCGCCGCCCAGCACCCCGACCTCGCGCCGCAGATCGCGCACTGGGTCCCGGCGCTCCTCTTTTCGGCACGACCAGGCTTCGCTGCGGCGCGTTTGCACGAGCTCGCAGATGCCTATCGAGGGACATGCGGTGCTTCCCTCGATCTTGTGCGCGCGCCGGGACTCGTTCCCGTTCTCGGGGCCAGCAACTTCTTTGCGCGGCTCCTCGTCCGTCGCCCCGCGCTCGTGCGCGAACTCCAACAGCCGATTCCCGAAGCGCCCTCGGAGATACCGAGCGGATCCTGGAGCTCCATCCGCCTTTGCAAGTACCGCGGGCTTCTGCGCATCACCGCACGCGACCTTCTCGGGCGACCGTTTGGCGAGAGTCCGCGGGAGCTTTCGGACCTGGCGGACCGTTGCCTTGGCGCGGCTCTCGACTGCGCGGCACAGGAATCCGCTGCTCCTCCCGCCTCGCTCCTCGCCTTGGGAAAGCTCGGCGGTCGCGAGCTCAACTTCTCCTCCGACGTGGACCTCCTCTTCTTGTATGACACACCGAGCGAGGCGGAAGACGCCGGGCGTAATGCCGAAGCGGCGCGCCTCGTTCGTGCCTTCAAGGCGGGACTCGAAGGACCTACCGAGGAGGGCTTCGCCTATCGGGTGGACCTTGATCTGCGGCCGGAGGGGCCGCCGGGGGCCCTCGCAAACTCGGTGGATGCTGCCCTCGACTACTACGAGGCCTTCGGCATGGAGTGGGAGCGTCAGATGCTGATCCGCCTGCGCTTTGTCGCGGGCCCCGAAGCTCCCGCCCGGAGGTTCGAGCAAGCGATCTCTCCCTTCGTGTTTCGGCGTCACATCGACGCCGGGGTGGCGCGGGCAGTCCGTGCCATGAAGGCGCGCATCGAGGACGAGCGTCGACGCGCGGGGCGTGACATCGAGGCGGACCTGAAAGAGGGGCCCGGCGGGATTCGAGACGTCGAGTTCCTCGTGCAGGCCTTTCAGCTCTTCCATGGCGGTCGCCTGGAGGCGCTGCGGCGAGGGAGCGTCCTCGAGGCTCTCTCCGTGCTCGGGCGGCTCGAGCTCCTTCCCGACGCGGCGGTTACGGACCTCTCGCGGGCCTACACCTGGCTGCGTCGTGCCGAGCACGCGCTCCAGATGGTGGAGGAGCGCCAGACCCAGAGCTTCCCGCGCGAGCGGTTGGGGCAGATCGCGCTGGCGCGGCGCATGGGCTACGCGGAGCCCGAGGGCGAACGCGCGCGGGATCGGCTGCTTGAGGACTGGACGACGGTCAGGAGCCAGGTGCGCGCGCACTTCGAGGCGCTTGTGCTGGGCGAAGACGATGCCGCAGCTTGAACAACGCCTGGCGGAAGCCTTGGGATCCGATCGCCTGGTGCGCGGGATGCGCGTCACCGCCGAGGGCTTTCTCGCCAAGCGCGGGGGCGACGCAGCTGCGCGGCGGCTTGAAGGAGGAGCTCTTCTCGGCGTGGCCCGGGTCGTAGCGACGAGTGCACAGGCGGCTCGCCTGCTCGCCACCCGCCCCGCGCTCCTCGAGTCGATCG
>DAIOWK010000055.1:0-14569 GCA_036758525.1 Myxococcota bacterium | reverse complement strand
GAACGACTAAGACGGGGGGTGGGCGTGAAAGGATTCCTCCGGGGAGGGAGGAAGTCGACCGAGAAAGCCGAAGCCGATCAGCTGAGCCCGAAGCCGATACAGGAAGCGAACGAAGAGATGGACGCAGAGTTGAACGTAGAGTTCTCGGACGACGAACTCCAAGAATTTCTTGAGGGCGACCACCTCGAGGTGAGCGCAGATCCCGCGTTCAAGGAGCGCCTCCGCCGCAAGCTTTGGGAGATCGTGCGCAGCCGCATAGCCGACGATCCGGAGAGCGGTGGGATTTGACGCCACGTTGCGTCGAGCCACGCCTCTCACTAGCCTCGCCTCCCCATGAAGCGTGGCGTTCTGCGGAGGGTTCTCCGGCCGAAGATTTACCCTTGGTACGCCATGGCGGCGGTGCTGATCTGGCATGCAGACCCCACCCCGGCGCGGATCGGCGTTGGCCTCTCGCTCGTGGTGGCGGGCGAGAGCCTGCGCTTCTGGAGCGCTGGTCATCTCATCAAAAACCAGCGCCTCACCGTCTCAGGTCCCTACGCATATCTACGACATCCGCTCTACGCCGGGACGATGCTCGTCGGGGTGGGATTGCTCTGGATGGGAGGTGGCTCGGCGGCTCCTTGGCTCCTTGGCGTGGGCTTGCTCTTTTTCTTCCTCCACTATTTGCCCTACAAGGAACGGATCGAAAGCGCACGGCTTGAGCGCCGCTACGGGGAGGCGTACCGGCGCTACCGAGTGGCCGTTCCCGCGCTCCTGCCGGCAGTCCGGCCCTGGACCGATCCTGAGGTCACGGGCGGCGAAGGCTGGAGCGCGGAGCGTGTTCGGGCCAACAACGAGGACGGGGCCGCCTTGGCCGTGGCGCTCGCGGCTGCACTCGTGCTGCTCCAACCCGTCCTCACTGCGGCTCTTCGACGTCTGCTCGCGCCTTGAGCGCGAGCTACCGCGACGCAGGCCGGCCTACGGTCAAGCTCTCCCGCGTCGCGATCGCGGCTTGCGTGCACCAGGTTCTGGAGCCAGGGACAGGGCGCGACCCAGTCGTCTCGCTCGCCCGTCTGGGAGAGCAGGAGGTCGTGATCAAAGATTTTGCGTCGCGAAGCTTCTTGGTCCGAAACCTGATCGGACGCTGGATGATCGCACGGGAGGCCAAGGCCTACCGCGCACTCGCAGGTCACCCGGCCGTACCTCGTTTCTATGGATGCGTGGACGCGCTTGCCCTCGCACTCGAGTACCGACCCGGACGGCGAATGTCCCGCCGCACGTACGGTTCTCTCCCGCCCGAATTCCTCGGCGAGCTTGAGAAGGCGATCCGCGAGATGCACGCCCGAGGGGTGGCGCATCTTGATCTGCGCCATAGAACCAACGTGATGGCGGATGCCGAAGGGCACCCGGTCTTGATCGACTTTGGCTCGGCGGTCTGCTTGCGCCCGGGTGGGCTTGCAGCGCGGATCTTCTTGCCACTGCTTGCGTACTTCGATTTTCGCGCGCTGCGCAAGTGGCAGTCGCGGATGCAGGCCTGACTACGTGCGGGGCGGAAGCGGAGGCTCCACCTCGGAAGGCGATCGCGGCGCGAGTCGCCCCACGTAGTACCGGAAAGTCTCGAGGGTGAGCCGAGCGTCGGCCAGGGCCCGATGGGGCACGGCACCGTCCACCAAGCCGGCCGCCGTCGCCGCCTGGCGGAGCGAGAGCGCAGGCACCCTCTCGCCGGCCACGAGCGAGAAGGCGTAGTAGAGCGTTGCCAGATCGATGACGTGGTAGTCGAACGGGTAGGGGAGTCCGCAGTTCTTGTAGGCGCGCTCCAGGAACTGGACGTCCATGCGCACGTTCTGGCCCGCGGGTACCAAGGTCTTGCCTTTGGGTGCGAGGGCTGCGAGCTCCGCAAGCGCCTGACGGATCGGGACCGCATTCGCCCACGCCACCGAGTCGTAGCCTGAGATCGCGGCCGCCTCCGCGGTGATGCGTTCGGGACGCGCACGCACCTTCCACTCTCGAACGGCGAGCTCGGCCAGCCGGTAGTCCGTGATGATCGCGGCGATCTCAGTGATGTCGTGAAGCTCGGGGTCCAGGCCGCCAAACTCGCAGTCCATGAAGGCGAACACGAACTCCGTCACGGCGCGTCCATCCTCTCCGTACGCCGCGCTGCGTCGCTCTCCGTCTCAGGCACAGCTCTCCACGTTCTCGTTGGCGCACTCGGGTTCCGCGAGGCAATTCTCAATCCGCTACGCCTACGTAGCCGATCTGCCCTCACCCTGCCTCCCGGATCTCTCCAACGCCCCATCGCCCGGCTTTTCTCCCGGAGTGAGGGAAGATCGGCCGCTCCTTCGCCCGCAAGATCCAATGCCCGGAAGACTCCAGGTCGAAGGAGCGCTTCGATCCCATCTTTTCACCCCCGTCGCCTTCGTGTCATGGCTTCACGCTAGAATGAGGCCTCACCCGGCGGCGGCTCGGGCGAAACGCGGCGCGAGAGAGGGGATTGCTCCGGGACGCCGCCTTTTGCAAGGTTCCATTCCGTAATACGTCCAGAGAGCCCAAAGGCGCTCGTGCAAGGAAGATTGCCATGACGATCGAGTACACGCCGTTCTCGCCGCAGGTTCGGGCGAACCCCTATCCCTACTACCGCGCCCTGCGTGACGATGCGCCCGTCTACTGGATCGAGAGCCTCGGCGCTTACGCGGTCTCCCGCTACGCAGACGTACACTTCGTCCTCACCCACCCCGAGCTCTTCTCCTCGGATGCGATGCGCACCATGTTCGTCTCCGCCAGACCCGGTGCCGACCCGACGCGCGATCCCGAGCTGCTGGCGGGCATGATCTCCCTCGCGCAGGCCCTTCCGTTCACCCCCCACGAGATGATCACTGCGCGCAACCTGATCTCGACGGACCCGCCGGAACACGGAGTGATGAGGAAGATCGTAAGCCGGGGCTTTACACCACGACGGATCGCATCCTATGAAGCGCGCGTGCGTGAGGTGGTGGCGGACTGCATGAGAAGGCTCTACGCGCATGGGGAGTTCGATCTCGTACGCGACTTTGCGATTCCAGTACCCACAGTCATCATCGCGGAAATGCTCGGCATCGAGTCGGATCGCCATGAAGACTTCAAGCGGTGGTCCGACGTCGTGATCTCGCAGTCGAGTGGTTCGCGGCGCGGACAGAATCTCAAAGAGACCGGCTACATCGAAGTGATTCGGGAGTTGAGTCACTACTTGGTGGCTGTGATTGAGGCGCGTAGGGCGGAACCCGCGGAAGACCTCGTGACGACTCTCATCGCGGCGCAAGAAGATGGAGGCGTCCTTACGCCCATGGAGGTCGTTGCGTTCGCGCTGCTGCTGCTCGTCGCGGGCAACGAAACCACCACCAACCTGATTGGAAACGCCGTGAACACATTGCTCGCGCACCCCGAGCAGCTCGAGACGGTGCGGCGCCGCCCGGAAATGATCCCCGCAGTTATCGAGGAAACGCTGCGCTACGAGGGGCCGATCCAGTTTCTCTTCCGGCGTACCCGAGAGGAAGTCTTGATCGGCGGTACACGGCTAGAGCCCAACACCTTTGTGGTGCCGATCCTGGGCTCGGCGAACCGCGACGAACGACAGTTTGCGAATCCCGACGTCTTCGACGTCCAGCGCGATACCACGGGTCACGTGGGCTTCGGGCTCGGCGCGCATTACTGCCTGGGCGCCTCGCTTGCCCGCCTCGAAGCGCGAATCGCCCTCGAAGCGCTCGTCGGCGAGTTGCCGAGGCTACGGCGCCGGAGCTCGGTGATCGAGTACGTCGACTCGTTCTTGATTCGCGGACCCCATCACCTGGAGCTTGCCTGGGCGGCATAGCCCGAGGTCTGGAAGTCAGGGCTGCGAGCGCGGCCCCTCGCCCACGGGACGGCACGCCGCCGCGCTCGCCGGTACGCTTTCGTCCCTAGAGTTCGGCCAGCGCAGGGATCACCTCCTTGCCGAAAGTCGTGAGTGCGCCGAGCGCGTCCACATTCGGGAAGTTGAAGATCGCATGGCCAATACCGAGGCGTGCGAGCTCACGGCACTGGGCCACGAGGTCCTTGGGGCTCTGCTTCGCAAGGTTTGCGGTGCCAAGCGTGGTCTTCTCAATCTCTCCGTAAGGGCGCCGTTCCGCCTCGCAATGGCGCTTTAGGACGTCGAGCTTCTGGCCGAGCACAGCGGCTCCGACGAACGCGAAGAGGTTGCAGGCATCCGCGTATCGTGCGACGAGGCGGAGGGTTTTCTTCTCGCCCATCCCCCCGATCAGGATCGGTGGGTGCGGGCGTGTGAGCGGGGGTGGGGAGCCAAGCGTCTCGGAGAGCTGGTAGTGCTTGCCCTGAAAGGGCGCGGCCTGACCCGACCAGAACTGCTTCACAATCCGGAGCGTCTCTTCCAGCCTCTCGAATCTCTCGCGCAGGGGCGGAAAAGGCACTCCGAGGCCGTGGTGTTCACGGTCGAACCACGCGGCGCCGATCCCCAGGTAGGCGCGGCCTCCCGAGAGGACATCGAGCGTCGTGACGGTCTTGGCAAGAACGCCGGGATGGCGGTAAGTCACGCCAGTCACCATGGTGCCGAGCTTCACGCGCTCGGTCACCCCAGCGAGGTACGAGAGCGCGGAATAGCCCTCGAGCATTTCCTGCTCGGCGGGGCCGACGGGTGGAATCTGGAAGAAGTGGTCCATCACCCAGACACTCGCGAATCCAGCATCCTCCGCGGTACGAGCAATCTCGGAGAGCTTTCCGCGGATCGAGGAAGGGGATCCCGCCCAGCTGAAGCTCGGAATCTGGAGTCCAATACGCATAGGGTCTCCTTTGAAGGGTGCCCTCGCAGGCTACAGGACACCGGAGCATTCCGTCGTGCGGAATCTTGCTGGAACGAAAGGCGTGCGCCTGCCCCGAAGGGGTACCCCCCCGCGTACCCCATGCGGAAGGGCTGGCATCGCTCCGACCTTCGAGCCGGTGAGGAGGTGCAACCCCGATCCCCGGCTGAGCCAGACGAGGAGTCGACCCGTCCAGAATGAAGGGGGCGCCACGCCGGGACGCGGCTGCCCTTCGAAGCCGCGCGAATCGCGCAACGACGCCTAAGAAGGCGCCATCGGGTGTTTTCGATCAGCTACACCTGGGATCCGCTGGCCCGATCAGGAGCCCCTGGTGGCTGTGACGTCGGCCCCACCTGCCGGGGCGCTGGATGGGTCAGGCTGCACCAAGTCGGTCGGACGCCAGACGGTAGGCTTCCTCCAATGCATCGCGATCTACATGAACGTCAGGCCAACGGGCTGCGACCTGGTGGGCCGCTTCTACCTCGCTTCGTAGGGCACGCCGCTGCTCGCGATCGAGCAACTGTGGCGCAAGCCGTGCACACGTTTGCAACAGCCGTATCGTGACCGCCGGGTTCTCCGCGCCTGCTTCGCGGATCAAATCAAATGCGCCCACCACCACGCGCGCAAAGAGCAAGGGTGGCACGAGCAGTCGTACCGCGCCGAGCTTCGTGTGCCACGCGCCGTCGGAGGCCGGGAAGGCGGCGAACATGCGCAATGCGTCTCCGAGCCAATCGATGCTGCTCAGACCGGTGAATGTGTCGTTGATGGCAGGACTAAGCGCGCGAATTGCGACTTCTGAAAGCTGCGCGAAGGCAAACTCGACGTCCTGCTCAAGCGTACGATGTTGGCCGATCTTCACCGCAATGTGGATCGTTGCCGCTAACTCCTCCGCGTGCGCAGCGGGAAGCACGCGCGCAAGCGCTTCGCCCTCAAGCACAAACTGGCCCGGCCTGAACGCAAGGCACACGATCGCCCCCCGTCGGTCTGCCGCCCTCACCACTCGCGCACGGTCGACCGTCTGCACGTAGCCACTAGTGATCGCGTTGACCACGCCACCTTCGGCGATGCAGCGTTGGCGAATCTCGTCTGCGCTCTCTTCCCGTTCGGGGCGTTGGAAGAAGCGGCACCCGTGTCGACCACTCGTTGATGTGACAACTCTCCGATGGCTGCATGGAGATCTTCGACGATACGTGCAAGCACATTGTTGGTCTGGATCGCGAGCGCAATGCGGTGGTTGTAGAAAACCAAGTAGCAGAAGCTCACGAAGACGGGCAGCACGCTCGTGAGCACAGTGAGTTGCGGCACAAAAACAGATGCACCGCGCCGGCCGGTGACGACAAAGGCTCCCAAGCTTTGCAGGAAGGTTCCGAGGAATAGCCCGAGCGCCACCTGCATGGTGCGATCACGTAGAAAATAGGGCATCAAGCGGGGGCCAAACTGGCTGACGGCCATCGAAAATACGAGCAGTGTCACCGAAAAGATCAGTGCGAGTACCGTGCTGACCGCGCCGAGAATGCCCCCAAGAATCGCGCGCGCGTCGTCGAGGTTCCCGACCGAGAGCCAAGGATGTGCCGCAATGCGTCCCGCGCTTGTGAATACATCGAATGTCAGCGTGGCGCCGAGCACGACGAGGGTGGTGGCCGCGATCCCGAAGGGAACCGGCAGCAGGCTCGTGCCCGGGACCACGCTTTGGATGCGCGCAAACCGTCTGCTGCTGATCATGCTTAGCCTCCTCAGGCGGTTCCCGCCTGGCCGCGTGTATATCAGGTGTGCCGCAATCCGAACCAGAGGTAGGAGGAGCGTGCTCTGGAAGGAGTGCGGCGCACAACGGGCGCTTCCCACCGAGCCGTCGACGTGGCGCTCTCCGGCTCGAAGGCGGCCAATAGCGCGATTCCCTCGATCTAGAACCGGTCACGCGACAAACTGTTGGAGTGCTCACAAGGAACAGCGCCGAGCGTTCGCAGAGGATCGGCCTGTCAGCGAGGAACGTGCGGCTACAAACTCAAAATCCAATCCCTTCAAGAAAAAACGTCAGTTTTGGCGAGAGACAAAGGCACTCCTCTGGGTTCTTCGGTCACTGCGCCCGAAGGCGCCTACGGGCTCCAACGCCGCAGCGGTTCCTGCTCCGCGATGCGCGCGAAATCGGCGTCGGTCGTGAGGAGCTGCAGTTCATGGCGAATGCAGAGCTGAGCGAGGATCGCGTCGATCGTGCCTACCTGGATACCCCGCCGCTGGGCGCGATTGCGAATCTGCGCGGCTTCAAAGTGGTCGTGGCGGTCGGGTGTGACGAACGGAAGAGCAGCAAATCGAGCGACGATCGCCTCCTGGGCGCGAGGCCCTTGGAATCCTTGCAGGATCTCCTGACAGACGAGCCCCGTCGTAACAACGAGTTCGCCGTCCGCCAGCGCTCGCTCCAAGGCGCGCACCTCGACGAGGTGGACCGGTGGGTCGCGGCGAAGCGCCAGTGACCAGACGCTTGTGTCCACGAAGAGACTCAATCGCGCGAGCGCTCCTTCTTGTACTCGAAGCTCGTGTCCCACTCGAGCTGCCCGAAGAGCTCGAGCAGTCGCCTCTGCTCGCGCCGCGCGATGAACTCTCGGAGCGCGGACGTTACAGCGGCGCGTTTCGTCGACTCCCCGCTCAGTGCGAGAGCTCGCTCCACGAGTTCCGGATCGAGATCGAGATTGGTCGCCATGTGTCGACTCCCACACATATATTCACACAATGGTCTCGATCCGCCGACCCTTGAACGGCCCGCTGCCTTTGTGCGAGCTAGAGCGCTACGCCGCGCCTGGCGGCTACTTCAGCTTCTTCGACGCGGCCCCCCATCCACGAGTTCACCTACGGCATGCTCGAGGACTGGGCCGCTTGGCTCGGGGCTCGAGGACTCTCGCCCGGTGAGTCGCGCATGCAAGGGCCATGGCGCCGACGCGCCAGTCGGACCCACCAGAGCGGCAAGACCAAGCGTCTCCCACTAAGCCAGGAGCTCGCGGAGTGGATCGCGAGCTACGTGGATCCATCGGACCAGCTCACGCGCGAGCCCCTCTTCGTGAATCCCGGAATTGGAGAACGGTGGGGTCACTGGTCGCTGCGCGATGCGTGGCTGCGTGCGGCGCGCGCAATCGGCCTAGGAGGCGTGAAGTTTTGCGAGGCGATGGCGACCGCTGCGATCGCGCGTGGCGTGAATGAGCGCATCCCTGCAGCGAATGCTGGGACACGCGGACCCTCGCTCGACCCGCCGCTACGCGCAGCTCGCCGTTTCGGCCTTGGTGGAGGTTCTTCGACCGCGGCGCGTAACACCGGACTCGGTTATTTTGTCGCCAGCTTGTCGCCAAGCGGAAATCGCTCGAAGAGGACGTTTCGCAACTGCCTGATTTTAAAGGTCTTACGCAGGTGGGTGTGGCGCTCCCAACGGGAGTCGAAGCTGTTTGATACCGACCGCTGCCAATAGCTCAGAGGCGGCACTACATTGAGGCGCGCTCTCCGCGTGAGGTGCTTCGCGCATGACGGCGTCGGACGGCGAGGGCCGCGATGAGAAATGCTATGCGGTCACGCCCGCTCGGCGGCGGGCCACCGCGAGGCCCAACACTCCCACCATTACGAGCAGGCCCGTAGCGGGCTCCGGCACCGGCGCCACGGCGATGCCGGCCGGGGTATCCAATCCCGTGATCAGCGTGGCGTTCACAGTCGCCCCCGAGGTGGTGTATTCGCCGATCGTTCCGCTGGTTCCGCTGAGGTTGTTCGTGACAAACAGATCCGATCCAGACACTGCGATGTTGGTCGGGGCATTATTCAATCCCGTGATCAGGTTGGCGTTCACAGTCGCCCCCGAGGTGGTGTATTCGCCAATCCTTGCGTTGCCACTGTCCGTGACAAACAGATTCGATCCAGACACTGCGATGCCAATCGGGAAATTCAACCCCGAGACAAGCGAGGCGTTCACCGTCGCCCCCGAGGTGGTGTATTCGCCAACCGTTCCGCTGCGAGCGTTCGTGACAAACAGATCCGATCCAGACACTGCGATGCCAAGCGGGTCACTCAATCCCGAGACCAGGGAGGCGTTCACCGTCGCCCCCGAGGTGGTGTATTCGCCGATCGTTCCGCTGACAGCGTTCGTGAGAAACAGATCCGATCCAGACACTGCGATGCCGGTCGGGCCACTCAATCCCGTGATCAGCGAGGCGTTCACAGTCGCCCCCGAGGTGGTGTATTCGCCGATCGTTCCGCTGTCCACGTTCGCGACAAACAGATCCGATCCAGACACTGCGATGCCATAAGGGATATTCAATCCCGTCGAGACCAGGGAGGCGTTCACCGTCGCTCCCGAGGTGGTGTATTCGCCGATCGTTCCCGCGCTTCCGACGTCGTTCGTTTCAAAGATGTTGTCGCCGCGGGCGGTTGCGGGCATGGCCAAGATCGCCGCCGCGACGGAGAGGATGGCGACCGCGCATCGACCGGCGGCAAGAACAGCTCTAGAGCGATGTCCAGAGGCGATCAGCAACCGCCGGAGACTCCGCACGCCGGACCGTTTGGGAGCGCCTTGGTCGCGAAGGGTGAGGGGCTTGCGCAGGACAATACGAGGAGTGAAATTGGACGCGGGCATGGTTCCTCCCGCTTCTAGAATGTGAACCCGGGAGCAACGCCCGATGCGGCTCCCCCTCCCTGTAGCCCTTGTCCCACGCTGGCGCGGAGGTGTCCACCACAATCGACTCCCGCGCGTGACATCGCTTGCTCCCACCCGGGGGGATCTGGCGACCTCATGCGAGCGCCTTTAGCCCGAGGCCCGGTGCCCGCGCTGGCAGGCGTGGCGGCGGGGCGCGTGGTGCTCGGCGAGCGGGTTCAGCGCTCGACTGTATACAGGGCTGAACTCGTGCCGGCGGGACTGGACCTATCGGCTGCCCTCCGAATCTTCCCGCGTACGAACGAGCTGGGATGGTGCGATTTCTTCGTCGACCGCGCGTACCTGTACTGCGGCGACCGTACCTCGTGGTTCGCGTACGACCGCGACCGCGGTGTCTACCTCGAGGACCGCGACCATAAGAAGATCGACGAGGCGATCGCCCTGTGCGTGAAGGTGCTTAACGCGATCGCCCGGGAACTCCCCGATACCGACCCTTTCCGCGACGGGCGTGTGAAGTTCGCCCACAACCTACAGTCCCGCGCACAGCGGCACGGACTAAGGAACGACCTCGAGTCTCGGCTATCGGTACGAGCTACCGACCTCGACCCACTGCCCGACCCCGACCTTATCCTGACGCCCGCGCAGCGTGCGGCTCGAGAGGCTGCGGTCTTCCAAATTTGTACACCTGCCGGCGTGTACGATCTTAAGATCGGCGAGCTACTCCCGCACGACCCAAAGTACCGGCACACGAAGCAGACCGCCGTCGGTTACGACCCGAAGGCGCCGAACGACCCCGATCTCGAGTTCATTTTTTCCACGATGTTCGGGCATCTCACCGCCGAAGACTTCGCGCGACTTTTTGAAATATTAGGAACCGCACTACTCGGGGAGTCCGTGCTTAAGTTCCTCGCCTCGTTCGTCGGTGAAGCCCACTCGCTGAAGAGCAGTTTCCTAAACATTATGGCGGCGATCCTCTACGCCGGCAGTCTAGAGACCGAGGTCTTGCTCGCGCAGAGGAATGGCGGGAAGCAGGCTCATACCGACTGGCTCCGTTCCGCCATTAAAGCACGCTTTGTAGTGGTGCAGGAATTCCCAGCGTATCGGCAGATCGACGAGTCCGCGCTAAAGCGTCTCGTCGGCGGGGACGCGCTGCGGTATAGCGGGAAGAACGAGAAGGGCTACGACGTACGTCTCGTCGCTACGATCGCGACCGGGTCGAACTCGCCTCTTAGCCTCAACGCCGAGGAAACTGCGGCCTGGGAGCGCATCGGGCTAATCTCGCTGCCGAACTCCGTACCGCCCGATAAGATGAAACCCGACTATAAGACGACGCTCGCCCGCCGACCATCCGTACAGGCCCACCTCTTCCGACTTCTGGTAGAAGGCGCGTGGCGCTACATCGCACGGGGCACAATCGAGATTCCCGCTGTACTCCTCGAAGCACGCGACGAGGAGCGTGGGACGCAGAACCCGTATACCGAGTTCTTCGAGGAATGCCTCGAGTTCGGAAGCGAGTACACCTTTACGATGGACCTACTCGCCGACTGTGCCCGATGCTGGAACTCTGCCAGAAAGGCGCGGATATCGACACATCCGCAGAAGATCGCGTCGACGCTACGCACGATGTACAAAGCCCAGAGCGTGACCGATCGCAACGCTAACGGCGGTAAGCTGCGAGGAGGCGATAAAAGTAATGGTGCGTGCTACTGGGTTGGCGCACGACTTCGCGTCGAGTGGGGTAAAGAGGCAGGCGGCGAGTTCGTTCGTGCTCTCTCGCCCGGCGAGGTCCCCCGGCGTGTCGAGGTAGGCCCGCGGTACGCGGGGCCCGGCGAGCCTACGATCGGTGCGCCGACCGAGTCGACCGCGTTCGTACAGCGAGTCGTCGGCCGCGAGGTTTAAAGAACCTTGGGTTCGGGAGGAACGATGCACCGCGCGGGTGTATACTTGTGAGGCGGTCGACCATGTGGAAGCGCGAGGGCACGCTGCGCAGGAGGCGCGGGCATATGTGGCCGAAAGATAAGCCTCTACCCAGGGATCAAGCCCAAGAGTTCGGGCGCGTGCTCGAGCGACCGCGACGACCGGGTACGTTCCGAATCGACATACGCCCGTTCGGCACCTACCTGTACTCCGACCGCGGCGACTAGTTCCGCTCCCGCGCCGATGCAGAGTCCACTCTTGCAGCCATCCGCGACGAGATGCGGCGCGAAGATCCGAAGACCGTAATCGCGCGACGACTTCCTAGGAAGCAGTCGCCCTCGGCGACGGTCGGCGATCGCCTCGACGTGTGGATCGAACATCGCGCAGCCGCGCAGAAGTCCGGGCAGCTCTCGGCGAATACGCTGCGCGACGAGCGTCGGTTCGCCGCCGGCTACGCAGCTCCGCTTCGGGCCCTCCTGCTAACCGACCTCGACTACGCGGTCGTACAGGACTGGGCGGCGGCGCTGCTCGCCCAGGGCAAGAGCGCGAAGACGGTCGCGAACGCGCTCGGAACTCTCCGTATCTTCGTACGTTGGGCAGTCGCCCGGAAGGAACTCCCAGCCTTCCCCGTCTGGCCGGAGAGTCCAAAGCCGACGCAGTACCGCCCGAAGCTGATCGACCTCGAGGCGCAGGCGCGGGTACTCGCGGCGATCCGCGAGGATCGGCGCGGCATCTTCCTCGCGCTGCGGACGGGCATCCGACCAAGTGAGGCCCGCGCGCTCAACGCCGAGGACTGGGATCGCGACCGCGGCCTGCTCTTCGTCAATCATGCGATGCTGGGCCAGCGCAGCGACGCGGTGCGCGGGCCGAGGAAGAACCGCAAGCTACGGGCGCCAGTGCTGATCGACCGGGAGCTGGGCGAATGGCTCTTCGCGTTTCGTAGCTCGGCGCAGCCCGGCGAGCCGATCTTCTTGAACCCCGACGGGCAGCCGGTCGGGCGGTATCTGCACAACGCTCTCGCGGTGACGTGGCGCGATGCCTGCAAGAAGGCCGGTGTATGGATCGGTCTGTACGCGGGACTCAAGCACAGCACGGCGACGGGAGCGCAGGCCGCGGGAGCCTCACCCGGTCAGCTCCAGAATGCGATGGGACACGCTGAAAAACGGAGCGTGGACTTCTACGCACAGCACACCGAGGTAGGTAACCTCTTTCTGCTCGCGGTCCAAGATGAGTCCACCGACTCGGAACGCGACCTAAGTGCCCGTAACCACTGGCGCTCCCAACGGGAGTCGAACCCGAGAAGGACAAGGCTAAGTAGCTGAAATTCCTGGGGTCAGACCCGTCCAAATCCTGTCGCCAACTTGTCGCCCGAGCTCCACCACTCAGGCGCGCGCACGCCGCGCTGACCCGCGAAATTTTATGAGGGGTGAGACATACGCCCTTCGCTCAAGGGACTCCCACCCACCGGACGGGCCTGCGTCTCGCCTCGAGCAGCTTGCGCTGGGCGTGGGCGAGAGGTGAGAAGTCGTCAGCGGCGGGGGTCCAGTCGGGCCCACGATTGGCGGCCCGTTCCGTTTCGCCCCGCTCTGCGATGGCGCCGACCTGGGCGAGCAGAGCGGCGCGCCGCGCGTGCTGCGTGTGACGATGGATGGTCCCCAGGGCGAGGCCGAAGCGCGTTCCGATCTCTCGGAAGCTACCTCCGCTGACCAGAGCGGCGTTGACGAGCTCGCGATCCGCTCGCGCACAGACTGAACACCTGCGGGCCATCTAAACCTCCGGGTGCTGTCCTAACCCACGGGGTTCACAAGACGCCAGATCCCGTGCAGAACCAAGAAAATGCCCCCAATGGTGAAGGTCAGTCCCGCCCTCCTGAACCTGGGACCAAAGGCGAACAGATACTGTTTCTCGGCTTGCGCCCCCCCGCGCCGTGGCGGCCGGATCAGGCCAAACCCGATACCGCTCGCCCAGGCACCGACGAGAAGCATCGGCATGCCGAAGACAAATTCCGAGGTGGCGGGAGTCATCCGTCAGCCATGTTCACTTTCGGCCCCCATCGGGCTCCGACAGCACCCGCGTTTCCTGTTCCTCCCGTAACCGTAGTGGAACGGCGCCCGAGATGGAGGGGTACCAGCGGCTCGGCGCAAACTCTCCTCGAGAGCGATGCCACCTGCCCCGTGGGTTTTCGCAGACTGCGAAGCGACCCAGGCTGGTGTGCGGGACGCAGCAATTGCGGGCACACGCGCCTCAAAACCCCAGACGACCCGGGGGACAACGCGGTGGCATGCGCCTTGCGTCGGCCGGCTAGCCTCGCAGCGTGCGCGGCCCCGCGGTCCACGTTCGTCTCGCGGAGAGATCGGCGGCCCCTGTCATTGCGCCGAAGAAGGAGGCAGCGTGACTGGCTGCTCGTTCCACTGCCACCCTCGCGCGATCATGCAGGCCCGGTAGACGTCATCGTTCTGGCCCCCCGCCATCGAAGCAGCGACCGCGATCCCTACCGGGCCCCCGCCGTACCAACCCGATTGTCCGTGCGTCCGACAGTCGGCGAAGTCCCGTGCGCGTTCCTGCTCGGTGGCCTCCGGCTTTGTCCACCGATCCCACACCTCGCGCTGTGGGCCATGGGAGCACGCGGGACCGTGCGCGAAGACGGCGACCACAAGGGAGAGAAGCATCGCGAGTCGTGTGGGCATTGGGGGGGCGGTCGCTCCCTCGAGCTGGGTCAATCGCGCTAGGTCAATCAGCGCGGGCACCCTGGCGGCGGATTCGGTGGACAGCACGGGAAGCTCGGGCAGCCCGGCGGCCAGGCGAAAGCCGGAGCCGCGGCGTGCAGCCAGACCGCAAGGCCGAAAACGAACGCTGCGACAACTGCGAACCTCATGGTGCCTCCTCACGGGCCGCGCGTCTTTCGCATGCTGCCTGCGCACGCGTCAAGTCGCGTCCGCCGACGCCCAGGATGGCGTGACGAAGGCGCGTTCGCGCAAAAGAGCCGATTCTAGGAAGGGCACGAACGGGGGGACTTCCGAGGCTCAGGCGGCTTCGGCAGTTCGCGTGAGCTTCCTCGGGGACCAGCGGCTCAGGTCGAGCACCTCGTCGCGACCGTTCGAACTTCGAACGAGAGCATTGAGTTCACCGATGTCGACTCGAATTCGCGCGCCGCAACCGGCGGCCGGGCATACGACCTCCCGGTGAGCCATCAGCCACTCGACAGGCTCATCGTGGAGGTGGCCGCACT
>DAIOWK010000054.1:0-14704 GCA_036758525.1 Myxococcota bacterium | reverse complement strand
CACTGTTGCTGGATTGGTGCGCCAGTCAATAGGGCGGCATCTCGTCGCAGTTCCGAATGATTGACGCTGCCTATCCATAAGGCGAGACTGGGATGACATGCCGCTGCGCCGCGTCCGCCTCTGCTTGGCCCTGGGACTCTGGATCGGAACCGCGGCGCTCTTCTGGCCGACCCGAAGCCACGACTTCGTCCTCTTCGATGATCCGCAGTACGTCTCGAAGAACTTCAACCTCCTCGAAGACGGCCTCACATGGGCAGGGCTCCGCCGCACCTTCACCACGATTTCCAACTTCAACTGGCATCCGTTGACCACGATCTCGTACTCAATCGACTATCAGCTCCACGGTCGCGTGGCCGGCGGCTACCTCCTCACGAACCTGCTTCTCCACGCGACCGCCACCCTGCTGCTTTTCCTGGCCCTGGAACGCTTGACCGGAGCTCTCGGACGTAGTGCTTTCGTCGCGGCGGTATTTGGCGTCCACCCCCTCCATGTGGAGTCCGTCGCCTGGATCTCGGAACGCAAAGACGTGCTGAGCGCCTTCTTCTTCTTCGCCTTGCTCTGGGTGTATGCGCGCGAAGGTCGGGCGCCTACGCGCATGGGCAGGCTCATGCTGTTCGGCCTGTTTGCTCTCGGTCTGCTCGCAAAGCCCATGCTCGTGACTGTGCCCTTCGTGCTCCTCTTGCTCGACTTCTGGCCGCTTGGGCGGATCCCGGTCCGTGGTCTGCGGCCCGCACTGCGGGCGCTCGGGCTCCTCGTCGTCGAGAAGCTCCCCCTCTTCGCCCTGGCGGCGGCGTCCGCCGCAGTCACCTATTGGGTGCAGAGCCGTTCGGGCGCCGTCCCATCGCTCGAACTGTTCCCCCTACCCGCCCGGTTCCTCAACGCTCTGATCTCGTGCGCGGAGTACCTGGAGCGGGCTTTCTGGCCGCACAACCTAGCGTTCTACTACCCGACGCTCCTGTTTGAAATCTCGCTCGATCGGGCGCTGCCTGGGGCTTTGGTTCTGGCGACGCTCACGGTTGGCGCCTTCCTGCTACGGCGCCGTGCTCCCTATCTGCTGATGGGATGGCTCTGGTTCCTGGGCATGCTCGTTCCGGTGATCGGCCTCGTGCAAGTGGGCTCGCAGCGCATGGCCGATCGGTACACCTACCTCCCGCTCATCGGACTCTCGATCGCGGTGAGCTGGGGCGCCTTCGACGTGGTGGGGCAGAGGCGTACCGCGCGCATCGCCTTGGGGAGTCTGGCCGCGGCCGCCCTGGCGGCGCTTGCCGTCGTGAGCTCTCTGCAAATCGCGACCTGGCAAGACACGGTGAGCATGACCACGCATGCGATCGAAGTGACGCACCTAAACGCGGGCGCCTATTACCTTCTGGCGAGCGCGCTGTTGGAGCAAGGCCGAAAGGACCAGGCCCGGTCTCAGCTCGAGGCCGCCCTCGCGATCAATCGCAATCTGGGCGAGGCCCACGGTCTCTTGGGCCAGATCCTCGAAGACGAGGGCCAACGCGCAAATGCGGTCGCCTCCTACTACGACGCCCTGCGACTCAAGCCCGCCCTCTTGGATATCCGTATCAGGCTGGGACAGGCACTGGTCGCGCTCGACCGCCTGGACGAGGCGTTGGCCATTCTCGAGAAGGCGCCGACGGACAGCGCGGACGTTCACCTGCTGATGGGTCGAGCGCTGGAGGGTCGCGGCGACATGACCGGTGCCGTGGCGCAATACGAGCTCGCTCTCCGTCTTTGGCCCAAATTCCCGGAGGCCCACGCGAACCTCGGTCTTCTCTACGCCAAGCAGAACCGGCTCCCCGAAGCGGAATCCGAGCTGCGGCGCGCGCACGAACTCGGTCTCGACACGCCCGAGCTGCACTTCACCCTCGGTGACGCGCTTCAGCGTCAAGGCCGGATCGCGGAGGCTGCCGACGAGTTCCGGGCGGCGGTGCGTTTGCGCCCCGACTGGGTCGTTCCGGTCAACAACCTGGCGTGGATCCTCGCTACAGAGCAGGACCCCGCCCTGCGACGCCCAGAGGAAGCGGTCACGCTTGCCGAGGGTGCAGCGCGGGGAACGAAACGCGAAGATCCCAGCATCCTCGACACCTTGGCTGTGGCGTACGCTGCTGCCGGCCGCCGCCAAGACGCGCTTGCCACGGCGCGGGAGGCGTTCGCGGTGGCCCAGGCGCAGCATCGCACCGACCTGATCCCTCTCCTCGACGAGCGCGTACACAGCTATGAAATCAAGGGGAGTACCTCGGTTCCCTGAACCGGGTGGGAGCGGGCCCTTCCTCGCGCTCCGCAGACCTGCGACCCGGAGTGGTCGTCCCCCACGCCTGGGGATCCAGCCGGTTGACGGCGGAGCTCTCATTCGAGCCGGCGCGACCGCGCGGGCGTTTGATTTGCGCGGACCAAGAAGTCCGCTGCGAACGAAGGCATCGCGTTAGAATCGCCGCCGCATGAAACCGCTCTCTGCTTTGGGATGGATCGCCGTCGCGATGAGCGGCGCGGGCGCGCTCGCCAGGATTGCGGTGTCACGAGGCGAAGCCCTCTCGAGCACCTGGTTCTTGGTGGCCGCCCTCGCCGTCTATGCCGTCGGCTACCGGTTCTATTCCGCCTTCCTCGCGGCGAAGGCACTCTCCCTGGACGACTCGCGGCCGACGCCCGCGCACCGCATGGCCGACGGCAAAGACTTCGTCGCGACCAACCGTTGGGTGGTGTTCGGACATCACTTCGCCGCGATTGCAGGGCCCGGGCCCCTCGTGGGTCCGATCCTCGCCGCTCAGTTCGGGTATCTCCCAGGGACGCTTTACATCGTGATCGGGGTGGTGCTTGGCGGGGCGGTGCAAGATTTCACGATCCTCGTGGGCTCGATGCGCCGCAACGGAAGGAGCCTCGGCCAGATCGTGCGCGAAGAGATCGGTCCCGTGGGCGGGGCAGCGGCGCTCGTCGGGGTCCTCGCCATCATGGTGATCCTGATCGGAGTGCTCGGACTCGTCGTCGTAAATGCCATGTTCGGGAGCCCTTGGGGCACCTTCACAGTCGCGTCGACCCTCCCGATCGCAGTCGCGATGGGCATCTACATGGTCCGCATCCGCCCCGGCCGTGTGCTCGAAGCCACGGTGGGGGGTGTTGCTCTCGTTTTGCTCGGGGTCGTAGCCGGCGGCTGGGTGCGTGACCACGAGACCCTGCGCACCTTCTTCGATCTCGACAAGAGAACGATCGCCCTTGCGCTGATCGGGTACGGCTTCGTCGCGAGTGTATTGCCGGTCTGGTTGCTGCTTGCGCCTCGCGACTACCTCTCGGCCTTCGTGAAGATCGGGACCGTATTTCTGCTTGCGGCCGGCCTGCTCTGGGTGCGGCCCGACGTGAAGCTCCCGGCACTCACACGTTTCGTGGACGGCACGGGTCCCGTCTTTGCAGGCAAGCTCTTCCCCTTCTGCTTCATCACCATCGCCTGCGGTGCCATCTCCGGATTCCACGCGCTCATCGCGAGCGGCACGACCCCCAAGCTCCTCGACAAGGAGAGCGACGCACGCCTGATCGGCTACGGCGCCATGCTGATGGAGTCCTTTGTGGCGGTGATGGCGCTCCTTTCTGTCGCCGTAATGGACCCGGGGGTCTATTTCGCCATCAACTCGCCCGCGGCGCTCGTCGGGAACACCCCAGAGAGCGCCGCGCTTGCCACCGGTGCATGGGGGTTCCCGCTCGACCCAGCGCAGCTTTCGAGCCTCACCCGGGCGGTGGGCGAGCGCACGCTTCTTTCGCGCACAGGCGGTGCTCCGAGCCTCGCCGTCGGCATGGCGGAGATCTTCTCGAGTGTCCTGGGCGGCGGGGGCGTGAAGGCACTCTGGTACCACTTCGCCATCATGTTCGAAGCGCTCTTCATTCTGACGACGCTCGACGCAGGAACGCGGGTGGGGCGCTTCATGGTGCAGGACCTGCTGGGCAACCTCTGGCAGCCCCTCGGACGCACCTCGTCGCTTCCTGCGAATGTCCTGGCGTCGGGGCTGATCGTCGCGGGCTGGGGCTACTTTCTCTATCAGGGTGTCGTGGATCCCTTGGGCGGCATCAACTCGCTCTGGCCGCTCTTTGGCATCGCCAATCAACTCTTGGCCGCGACGGCACTTGCCGCCGCGACCACGCTCTTCGTGAAGGCGGGCCGCGCGCGCTTTGGCATTTCGACGCTCTTGCCCCTCACCTGGCTGCTCGCGGTCACGATGACCGCGGGCTGGCAGAAGATCTTCCACGCCGATCGCCGCATCGGGTTCCTGGCGCAGGCGGACTACCTGGCGGGCCAGCTTGCCGCGCACGCAATCCCGCCGGAGAAGATCGCCGAAACCCAGCACGTGATCGTGAACAACCGCCTCGACGCGGCGATGACCGCCATCTTCATGGCGCTCGTCGCCATCATCGTCCTCGACGCTGCACGCGTCTGGTGGAAAACGCTGCGTGGACCGGGGCAGGAACCCGTACGCGACGTAGAGCCGGTGGGCGCATGAGGTACGCGCTCCAAAGGACGCTTGCCGCGCTACGGAGCTTCTTGGCGGGGTTTACGGGAATGCCGTCCCCTCGCCTACGCTCTGGCCCGACACATGCGTGCGATGAAGTGTGCGATCCTGCCGACGCGCAGCGCGCGCTCGAGGCCCGGAGTGAGCGACGGGGAGGCTGCTGCTAGGTCTGCGCCGGAGAACGATTCGCGAGTCCTTCCAGGCACGCAAGCGCTTCGATCGAGGGACCATTCGGGGGAGAAGCCATGACTGAGCTTTTGTTCGAATCCGCCAGCCAGCTCGCGGCGCGCATCCGGCGGCGCGAGCTCGGGAGCCGCGAGCTCCTCGATCTCTATCTCGGGCAGGTCGAAAAGCACAATCCTGCTCTCAACGCGATCGTGACCCTCGATGCCGAACGCGCCCGCGCCCGGGCAGCCCAGGCCGACGCTGCCGCCGCCCGGGGCGCGTGGTGGGGCCCGCTGCATGGCTTGCCGATCACGATCAAAGATACGTTCGAGACCGCGGGCCTGCGCACGACGTCCGGCTACCCCGCCCTGGCCGAGCACGTGCCCGCGACCAATGCGGATGTCGTGGAGCGTTGCCTCACGGCGGGCGCGGTGGTTTTCGGCAAGACCAATACACCGCTCCTCGCCGGCGACTGGCAGAGCTACAACCCCGTCTTCGGCACAACGAATAACCCGTGGGATCCGACGCGCACCCCCGGCGGCTCCTCAGGCGGCTCCGCCGCAGCCCTCGCTGCGGGGATGACTGTCCTCGAGATCGGGAGTGACATCGCAGGCTCCATCCGTGTGCCCGCGCACTGGTGTGGCGTCTACGGCCACAAGCCGACCCATGGGATCGTGCCCATGCGCGGCCACATTCCCGGTCCGCCCGGCTGCCTCGCGACGCCGGACCTGAGCGTCGCAGGCCCCCTCGCGCGCAGCGCCGCGGACCTCGATCTGCTGCTCGCCGTGGTGGCGGGACCGACCGCGGAGCGCGCCGTCGGCTGGAGCCTGGCGCTCCCGCCACGGCGGCACGCCTCGCTCCGGGAGTTTCGAGTGGCCGCCTGGCTGGATGACCGAGACTTCCCCGTCGACACAGAGGTGCGCCAAGCGCTCGAGCGGGCGGTCGAGGCGCTGCGCAGGGAGGGCGTGCGAGTCGATGACGCCGCCCGCCCAGCCCTCGCTCTCCCAGACGCGGTCCGCGTCTACGAGGCCCTACTCTGGCCGATTCTCCTGGCCGGCTATCCGCCGGAAGTCCTCGAGCATCTGGCCGCCCACGCGGCGGCGCAACCCAACGATCCGAGTCCGCTCGGCCGGATGGCCCGCCACGGCTCCAGCCGACACCGGGAATGGATCACTGCCAATGAGTTTCGGGAACAGATCCGCGCGAGGCTCGCGGCGTTCTTCCGGGAATACGACGTCCTGCTCATGCCGGTGAACCAGGTTCCAGCGATCCGCCATGACCACGCCGAGCCGATGGTGGCGCGCGTCATCGAGGTGAACGGGCAAAGCGTCCCCTACTACGACCTCATGGGCTGGATCAGCCTCGCAAGCTTGAGCCACCATCCCGCCACCTCCGCTCCGGTCGGCTGTACAAAGGAGGGCCTGCCCGTCGGAGTTCAGATCGTCGGGCCCTATCTCGAGGATCGAACCTGCATCGGGTTCGCGGCGATGATGGCAGCGGTTTTCCAAGAACGCGGGCTGGTGTCATCTCTTAGATACTAATGCGGATCTGCCGATGCCGCTCCCTCAGCTGTGTGACCGGCGCTGACACGGTTCCCTCTAGGGGGGCGAGAGGGCGAAGGGAGCGAAGGGGCCGCCTTCCGCGCGTTGACCTGCGTCTTCAAGCGCTACCGATCGAGAAGCTCGCAATCAAGCCATGGCGTTGTGATAGGCATCGCCGGCACTTCCCATCGATGGCCGAACTCCCAGCTGTTCGCAGCGTGCTTCAAACGCAATCGAGGTGTACTGGCGTCTCGCTCACTGCTGCCGTGGATACCGTGTTTCTGCCTCGAAGACGGAGTAAACCTGATCCGGAGGGAAGCCGAAGACATACGGCGCCGGTCCCCAGAAGTCGGAATAGAAACCTGCACCTGCTGTCCCTGACAACGTTTCCGCCAAGGCATGCACGGCAATCCGATGTTCTGTAAGTAGATGCGCGGCGAACGGGAGCCATTTGTAGAGGGTGTTGGAATCCGTTTGTGCGATTCTGTCCCCCGGTAACACCTCTCCCCGGTTCCAGTCGATCTTTCTTGCGCCCTCGAGTTCCATATAATACTGAAAGCCCCAAGCACCCTGGAACCAGAGCGGTTGTCGTCCCGCTCGAACTTCCTCTCGCGCAATCTCAAACGCAGCGTCGCGCGCGCACCGAGCAAAAGCCTGATCCCCCTGCGCGACGAGGAAGCCAGCGAGCGCGCTGATTCCAAGCATCGCGAGGAGTCCCCGCTGGGTCCCGAATGCACCGCGGCCGTGGGCCGACCCGGCTTCGGTCGCAAGGAGGATCGCGACCGCCGGAGCGGCTGGCAAGAGCGCACGTACGTTCGTAGTCCAGTTGAGGACGCTCGCAAAGGCGAACACGCCGCAGACCCACAGCCCTAGAAGGATCGCCTCCGCAGTTCCTCGCCGCACTATATGACGACAGATCAACAAGAATATGAGTGCGCCGGAAACGATGAACAACGCAAGATGCACGACAAGGTCCCACCGCACACGCTGCTCAGTCACGAGCGGGGAGCCGCCGAGTGTCCGCACTAGAATAAGTCCGGTAGCGACAAGGAGGACCGACAGGCCGCTAAGCGCCAAGGTGCGTCGGCTGAAGATCCAGCCCGCCAAGAGGAGACTTGGTAGGCAGGCCCCGCCTAGAAAGGAGAGGCCGATCCACGGATACTCGATCGCGCTTGCCGGGCTCACCGCGCGTGCCCCTCGTGCCGAGGAGCCAACTTCGAGCGGGTCGACGCCATAGCGCGAAATCATTCGGGCGCGGTAGGCCAGTGCGATCGTTAGCGGCAAGAGGAGGAGGAGGGGCGCTACAGCGAGCCGCTGTCGTTTCACCAAGGTATAGGCAAGGAGAAGCGGGATCAGCGCAAGGCCCACGTACTTCGTCAGAATGCACAGGCCAGCCAGCAGCGCACCCGCGATGAGCCAGTTGGTTCGCTCCTCCTGCAGTCCCACGACCCACGCGAGCACCGCCCAGGTCCAGAGCGCGGTCGCGAGAACATCTGCCATCAGTGTCGTGCTCGAGACGAGAAACCCTGGCATCGCAAGGAGACTTAGGCCTGCCAGAATCGGTGGAGCGCCGAGGCGAAGCGCAAGGCACCATACCCCAACTACGAGCAGGATAGCAGGGACGAGCATGCCGGCATGGAGCGCAGGCTCGCTCCAGCCAAACAACGCACCGACGAGGGCCAGCCAATACGACACTCCGGGCGGATTCGAGTCGATGACGGCCATGGACTCCAATGTCCCGCTCCAATTCACCTTTAGCCCATAGAAGTCGAAGGGATGCTCGACGATGTGCTTTGCGGTCCAGACGTACATCGGATCGTCGACATGCAGGGGCTTGCCGATGAAGGGCAGAAGCAGCGCAATCGTAAGCAGCGAGAGGCAACCCAGCTCTTTGAGGCTAGCAGACCGTGCGCTCGCCATTCTTACCCGGCGCTCAGCCATATGGTTAGACTTGGACTACCCGCCCGCTGAAGCAGCGGCATAGGCAGAAAGCGGGATTTGCAGCGTCGGAGAACCTCGCCTCCCAGGCGGATCTCCGGGCGGCTCGGTGGGTAGGACGCCGATGGAGCCACCGCGCTCTTTCCTCCGCGTAGAACCTATGCGCCGACTCTCCTTTGTGCAATGGCGCACAGGCCGTCCTGTTCAATCTCGAGCGGCACATTCATCAGGTTGTAGTAGTTCTCAAGAGCGTTCAGCCAGGTGAGCTCCACGATCTCGCGCTCGGAGAAGTGCTTGCGCACGGCCGCGAAGGTCGCATCAGAGACGCGCCGATCCCTTGTCGCCTCCTCCACATAGGCCAGCGCCGTACGCTCGCGGTCATCGTAGAGCGGGCTTGTACGCCATTCGGGGAGCGACTGGAACTTCTCCAAGGAGATGTGTTCGAGAACTGCAGAAGCTTTCGCAATGTCCACGCAGAAGGAGCAGCCGTTTAACATGGCCACCCAGGTCTTCACGAGATGACGCAGCGGAGCGTCGAGCACCAATCGCTTGCGCTCAATCTGCACCAGTCGATAGGCCAGGGGCAGGAGTGCGGGCATCCGGGCATAGACCACCTTCATGGGTGTCATGACGCGTCCCAACTGACGCTCGCAGAGCCAGTAGGCGATGCGTGCCACGAGGGTAGGAGGCTTCTCAATGGCTGCGAGTCTCATGGGGATCTCCTTTTTGGGCTTTGAACCTTGCGTCCGAAGTGCACGACGAGGACCGCGAGAATGAGCGTGGGTGCAAAGACGCCCGGCAGGTCGAGGAGCCAGTGGCGCTCGCCAAGAGCACCCCGAGCGAGATCGAACAGATGGACCGCGGCGTGTCCGCCGAGGAAGAGGGCAGCGAGTACCACACACGCCAGACGAACCATGACTTGCGAGGTCACAGCCGCCCACACGAGGGCGACCCCGCTGCTGAAAAACGCGCACCCGATGTCCCGCACGAAGTGGACGTTGAGTGGGCCCGTGTCGGGAACACCCGCAGGAAGATTCAGGTACCAACTCTCGGGGGCGAAAAGCATCCAGAACGCGTTGGCAATCTGCAGCACACCTAGGACCCAGAGAACGAGCGACCATCGATCCATCAGACAATCCCTTCTCGCGGAGGCGGCGAGTCGAACGGCCAATGCGGCACCGTCCGGGCGCCGGGATCCCCCGCATGCGCCGCCCAAGGGCCCGCCAGCGCTTCGTCGATCCGCTCTCTCACCGCCCCGTTCCTCGGGTGGGGACCCGGCGCCCTGGGCCGCAGCCCGAATGACACGCCCGAGAAGCGTGACACCCTCCGCGAGGGGCGGTGGCGACAAATCTGCAGCTGCGAGCGCCCTCTAGGGTAATCGCGGGGTCCTGCGCGGGCCATCTGGCCCTCGAGAGGCCCTGAAGCCAGCATCTCCGTCGCTAGGAGGCGGCGCCTAGCCCGGCTCCGCTCGGCTCCCTATCGTGGGTCAAGCCCAGGGCGACGGACGGACGCGGGAGTCGACACCGCTCGCCTTCTCGTGCAGGGGCGTCCTGGGACTGCATAGGGAGTTCCACTCCTCGAGAAGCCGCCAGCTCGGTTTCTCCACCTTGAATCGACTCGAGGCGTGAGCTCATGAAGCGGTCGTACTTCACGCGCCTATCCAAACGAAAAATCCGCAGGAAAGATCAGGCACCAGCAATATCATCTGGAGCGGAGCTTTGCTTTGCCGGTCAATCTCCTCGCAGACTCCCCCGCAGAGCATGGGAGAAGCCGTTTTGCCGATGGAACGCGACGAGTTCCGCTTGAGCGCAGCAGCCCCTACCAAAGCCCTTCTCTCAGGCTCGCGCGCCTGGCTCTCCTGGCGGAAGGGGCTGGCGGCGCTGGTTCTCCTCGTCGCAACCCTCGCTGTCTTCGCCCCCGCCTTCAACTTCCCATTCGTGGAGTATGACGACAGCGTGTACGTGACGAGCGTACCGGCTGTGCAAGCGGGGCTCACGGCGGAGGGCATACGCTGGGCGTTTACGACGTTTCACGCCATGGGCTGGCAGCCTCTCACCTGGCTTTCCCTGATGACGGATCTCGAGCTCTTCGGCCAAGACCCGAGTGCCCTCCACAGTACGAACATTGTCTTTCACGCGGCGAACGTGCTCCTGCTCTTCGCGATCTTGGGATCCGCGACGCGGGCCTGGGGACGAAGCTTCTTCGTGGCCGGGCTGTTTGCGATCCATCCCCTCCACGTGGAGTCGGTTGCGTGGATTTCCGAGCGCAAGGACGTGCTCAGCACCTTCTTTGGTTTTCTCGCGATCGGTGCCTACTTCCGCTACGCCCGGCGCCCAAGCGCCTGGCGCTACACCGCCACACTCGCGCTCTTCCTCTTGAGCCTGATGGCCAAGCCCATGCTCGTGACACTTCCCTTGTTGCTGCTGCTGCTCGATGTCTGGCCCCTCGGGCGCCTCCCCTGGCCCTTTCGGCCGGACGCACGTGGGGATGCGCCTCTCGGGTTCCTGGCCTGGATTCGGCTCGCGACGCCCCGGCTCCTCGAGAAGCTGCCGCTGCTTGCCGTCTCTCTCGGCTCCAGCGTGATCGCCTACCGAGCGCAGTCCTTCGGTGGGACGATCAATGAGAAGCTCCCCCTCGTGATTCGAGAACTGAACGCCCTGGTCTCGCTGGTGGGCTACTTGAAGATGGCAGCCGTTCCGTCGGACCTCGCGGCCTATTACCCCTACTCCAGAGCGCCCGGCGTGGGCGAAGCGCTGGCCTGCGGGGCTACACTGCTTCTCTTCACGATCGTGGCTTTTCGATTTGGGCGACGCGGTCTCTATCTGCCGGTGGGCTGGCTCTGGTACCTCGTCGCTCTGATCCCTGTGATCGGTCTGGTGCAGATCGGCAGCCAGTCGATGGCGGATCGCTACACCTATGTGCCACTCATCGGGATCTTCGTGGCCGTGGTCTGGAGCGCCGACGCGCTGCGCGAGCGGATGCGGCTTGCACCGGGAGCACTCATAACGCTCGGGGCCGCATCGCTCATGGTGCTCGGTGTATTGGCGCGCCGGCAGGTCATGGTTTGGAAGGACACGCGCACGCTCTTCGAGCACGCGATTGCAGTGACCGGCGGAAGCTCTCTGGCGTATGTCGGGCTCGGTGTGGCGGAGTTTCACGAGGGCCATCTCGCAGCCGCAGCCGAGGACTTCCGCGTGGCCAAGCGGTTTTTCCCCTCGACTTTCCAAGCTCCTCTGAACGCCGGTAAGGTCGCCGAAGCCGCGGGCCAAAAGAAAGAAGCCGAAGACGAGTACCAAGAGGCGATCGCTCGCGCTCCGAGGCGACCTGAAGCCTATTTCCGCCTGGGCTCCCTTTACTTGGCGACCGACCGCCCCGAGCAGGCGGTGCAGGCCTTCCAAACCGTGCTGCGTCTCGATCCCTACGATTTCCAGGCGCAGGAGCTCCTCGAGCAGGCGCGAAAGCGCGCGGCACTGCAGCCCGACGCCAAATAGCCGACGGGGGAACCCGGCTCTTCAGCGCAGGGCCAGAGAGAGCAACACCTCCCCGATCGACCCGGTCGCGCATCGACCACGGGCTCCGTCGCAGGTGAGGTCTTCTCGTCGGGTGCGGGCTAGCTTCGCCCGGCACGTGGGAGGGGCAAACGCCCTCGTCGGAGACAGATGGCAGCCCACAACTCGCCGCCCAGAGGCGACGGGAATCTTCGGGAACTTGGGGGAGGGGGACGTCAGGACAACCTTGGCTTTCGCCTCGTGCTGCGCGTGCTTCTCCGCTGTCTCCCGTGGCTGCGTGCGGTACGTCGACACCTTGCCGCGATCCTCGCGGCCTACGCCGGCACCGCCCTTGTGCTCTTCCCGATCGGGCTCCTGTTCTTCGATCTCGTCTGGACACGCGTCCTAAACGGAGAGCCCCTCACCGCGCTCGAGGCTCGCATCCTCTCCGTGGACCCTGCCCACGGCGTGGCGGTGCATGCGCTCTCCCCCGAGCTGCGGCACTCCATCGCGCTTCAGCTCGTGTGGGTGGGAGGGGCTTTGGCGGCGATCGCGACGCCGCTTTTTATCGGTCTCTACTACTACCAAGTGTGGATCTTGCAGCGCATCAACCAGCTGCTCCGCGTTCAGCTTCTCGAGCGCATCCACACCCTCTCCCTGCGCTTCCATGCCGAGAGCCGTGTGGGCGATGCGATCTATCGCCTCTATCAAGACAGCGCGGTGGTCACCCAGCTGATCGAGGTCCTGTTCTTGACCCCGCTTTACGCGGGTGCGCGCTTTCTGTTCTCCCTCGCCGTCGTGGCGCTGTTCGATCCCCGCCTCGCCCTCGTGCTCGCTCTCACATGGCTGCCCTGCCTGTGGCTCGGCCAGCACCTGTCGCGCCGGATGCGTGCCCGCTTTCGGCGCTCCCGCGAGGCCTCGAGCGCACTCACCTCAAGAATCCAGGAAACCATCGCCGGGATGAAAGTGATCAAGGCGTATGGCGCAGAATCCCGCGAGCAGACGCGCTTCGAGCGCGAATCGCGCTCGGCTTTCGCTGCCGCCTACCACGCACGAAGCCTATTCGCCGTATTCAATGTGGTCACCTTCAGCGCGATCGGAACCGCCATGCTGACAGGCCAGGGCATCGCAACCCTCGCGACCCGCGCGGGGACCCGGCTCTTCGCGGGGCCGGTGCTCGCGGCCATGGGCTTTTCCGCCTGGAACCTTGGCCTCTACAACGTCTTCAAGGAGCGATTCTCCGACGGTTCTGGCGCGGTCCGACAGCTCTTCCACGCATGGGCGCGCGTACAGGACATCGCCATTGGCCTCGACCGCGTGTTCGAGATCCTTGATCTCGAACCCGAGGTGCAGGACGCCCGGGATGCGGTAGAGATGCCGACGCTTCACTCCACCGTCGCCTTCCGCAAGGTCAGCTTCCGTTACGAGGCCGAGCGCAGCGCCCTCGAGGACGTGGATCTGGAGGCGCCCGTAGGAACGATCACCGTCATCGTGGGCCCGACGGGCTCGGGCAAAAGCACCCTCGTGGCACTTCTGCTTCGCCTCTTCGATCCCGATCGTGGCCGGATCGAGGTGGACGGAGTCGACCTGCGCCGCTTTCGCGTCGCGAGCCTGCGCGGGCGGATCGCCATCGCGCTGCAGGAGAATGTGCTCTTCGGGGCGACGGTGCGGGAGAACATTCGGTACGCCGTTCCCGATGCGAGCGATGCGGCCGTGCGGGAAGCCGCGCGCATCGCCTGTGCCGACGACTTCATCGCCGCCCTCCCCGACGGCTACGACACGCTCCTTGGCGAACGCGGAGCCAAGCTCTCGACGGGACAACGCCAGCGTCTGTCCGTCGCACGCGCCGTCCTGAAGAACACCCCGATTCTCGTGCTCGACGAACCGACGGCGAGCCTCGACGCCGAGACGGAGCTTCGGGTGCTGGCCAATCTCGCGGCCTGGGGCAAGGGTCGGGTCATCTTTCTGATCACCCACCGGCTCTCGACGATCCGGCGCGCCGACCGAATCGTCGTGCTGCAAGAAGGCCGGGTGGTAGAGCAAGGCACGCACGATGAGCTCTTGACGCGGGGCGGCGCATTCCACGGGCTGGTTGCGATCGAAGCGCGAGGTCACGCGTGAGGGGGCCCCTCGAAGAGAGCGAACGCATCGGCCATCGCGAAACCCTACGCCTTTTCGCGCGCGCGCTGCGCTACGTCCGGCCCTTCCGTGGGCGGTTCGCGGCGAAGGTCGCGATCACCCTGTGCTCCCTCGTTCCCCCTCTTTTCCTGCCGTGGCCGGTGAAGATCATGATCGACCATGTGATCCTTGCCCAGCCGCTGGCGGAGGCTGTGGCGAGCTACCCGTTCTTTGTGCGGCCGGCGGTGGCCCTGCTCGCGAGCGCTTCACCCCTTGGGATCCTGCTGTGGACCAGTGGGGCGCAGCTCGTGCTCTTGCTTTTGATTGGCGCGATTGGAACTGCCTTGCGCGAGAACGACCAGGTCGAAGCCTATCTCTCCGGTGGCTTCGACAGCGCAACCAACACCGAGAACGAGGCGAACGCCGGGTTCAGTTTCGTCGGAGGGCTGCTTGGTCTCATCGACTTCCACTTCACGCTCCGCCTCACGCAAGACCTGAACCACCACTATCGCTCGAGGCTCTTCGAGCGCATCCAGGCGCTCCCCATGGCGGCCTTCGATGACGAGCGCATCGGGGACGCGGTGTATCGGGTCATGTACGACACGCCGTCCATCACCAACACCTGCTACCGGCTGCTCTTGACGCCCATCGCCGCGCCCTTCGGCCTCTTGCTCTCGGTGGGGGCGCTCGAGCTTGTGTTTGGCGCACACCCTTTGCTGGTCTGGTCCGCCCTTGCATTCCTGCCGCTTTCGATCCTCACTTCCGTGCCCTTCGCCGGGCTTGTTCGTCGGCGCGGGGAACGGAGCCGAAAGGCGGGGGCGACGACCACCTCCACTGTGGAAGAGGGGGTCACCAATGTTCTGGCCGTGCAAAGCCTGGGAGGTCATGGCCGCGAGGAGAAACGTTTCGGCCTCGACTCCTGGGAGAGCTTCTCGAGGTTTCGCTCCTACCTTCTCATGGG
>DAIOWK010000053.1:0-14801 GCA_036758525.1 Myxococcota bacterium | reverse complement strand
TCTTTAAGGAGCGAAAGCCGGCGCCTTCGTGCGTCCCGGCCCCGGGGAAGACTACGGGGAAGCCGAGGACACGTACCCGCGCGGCGTGGCCGCTCGGGGGCGCGCCCCCCAAAGGAGCACCACGCGGTTGTCGCGCACCGGGAAGCTGGCTTCCAGCACCGGCTCGGCGCCCTGCTGTGAGAACGCGCTGCGCACCATCTCGAGGAATTGCTCCCGCACCGTCATGTGGAAGAGTGCTACGGCGCTTGGATCCTCGAGCAGACGCCGCACGAAACTTTCGGGGTCCCGCACCTCTTCGGTGGTGCGGTTGCGCCAGAAGCTTGCGGCCCCCCGGAGCCCGTCGCTCGGATTGAACAGCAAAACGGTGCGGTCGCCGGCGGTCGCAAGAGCCGCTTCGACGGGCCCCCGAATGCTGCGGCGCCCGACCTCGTTTTTGGCAAGGGGGCCGCTAAACCAGAGGATCCAGCCAAGCGCCACCATGCCTGCGCTCGCCGCCACGAGACTGCGAAGGTCGCCGCCGCGCCCGAGCCGCAGTGCCACGATCGAGAGAAAAGCGAGGGCCGCCATGGCGCAGGCGGCGCTCCAGGAGAAACCGCCAAGATAGACTGTCGCGACGATCGCGACGCTGGACGCGCACGCGGCCAAAAGTCCTGCGGCGCTTGCAATTGGCTTCGCCCAGCGTCCAGGCACGCGCAGCTTCTCCTCGCAGAACGTCGCAACCAAGAGCGCGAGCGCCGGATAGACCGGGAGCGCATAGACAGAGTCCTTGGCCTTCGAAAGGGAGAGCAGGAGAAGGGGCCCCGCCGCGAACGAGAGGAAGAAGAGCCCCGCTTCCCCACGCGCCGTGCGGCGCTTGCGGAAGGCGGAAAAGGCCGCGAAGGGAAGCAGTGCCGCGGCAGGCAAGAACGCCGGCCAGAGGTCGAGGGCATAGAAGTAGAAGGGGCGAACATTGCTGGCGTAGCCCAGCGCGGCGCGGCCCCAGTGGTTGGTGATGAAAAACGCGCGCACGAGATCGGGTGAGGCACGTGCAACGAAGGGCACGACCCAAAGCAGCACAGGCAAAAGGAATGCGGCGATCGGGAGAGGGCGAAGGGCAGCGCGCAACTCCCCGAAGCGGCGCGTGGTCGCGAGATAGGCGAGAGCTCCCGCGCCGAAGAGTACGGGCCCCACGAATCCCTTGAACAGGAAGGAGATGCCGAGGGCGAGCCCTGCGCCCGTGTACGCCCGCTCTTTGGCGCGCGCGTCACGCTCGCCAAGTCCGCGCCACACGAACCAGAGTGCAAACGCGAGGGCCGCGGTGAGGGCATTGTCCAAGAGGACCGTGTGGGCGGTCCGGCAAAAACGCTGGGATAGCCCCAAGAAGGCCACCGCGAGGCCGCCTCCCTCGACCCCGAGGGCATCCTCTCCGAGAGCGAATACCGCGAGAAGGGTGAGCAGCGCGAAGCCAGCAGCGACCGCCCGCGCGGCCGCGGTGCTGGGTCCGCCCGTCCACGCAAAGGCCGATGCCACGACCGCTTGGAAGCCGGGCGGCTTCTCGACGAACGGGAGCCCGGCGAGCCGCGGCACCACGTAGTCCCCGCTCGCCCACATCTCCCGGCCGATCTCCGCCTCCCGAAGATCGTCCGGGGGCAAGAGCTCTCGGCCGATTTGGCCCACCACCACGGGCAGAAGCGCCGCCAGGGCGAAGACAAGGACGCGAACCCGCACGCGCGCGGCAGACTTCCTTCCCGCCGGATCGAGCATGACGCTCTCTGGTTTCTGTCTCCGATCTTCCAAGTGCGCGGCCTCTCGCCCCTTTCTCGAAAACGACGGCCGCTAACATACACCGCCTCCTCCCCGCTGGCGGGGGAAGGGCGCTCGCGTCTTCATGCGAGGGGGTTGCGTCGACAGCAATCGTCGCTAGCCGCGATGCGCCACGCTGCCTGCCGCGCGAAGCGCATGTGCCAGGCTTTGCGCCCGGGCGGGATCGACCACTCCCGCGTAACGCGACTCGGCCTGGGCGGCGGCGAGCGCGAGCGCGCCGAGGAGTGCGTCTTCGAAGGACCGGCCTTCGGAAAGCGCGCCGAGCAGGCCCGCCAGCATGGCGTCCCCACACCCTACGGTGTTGTGAACCGGGACCACCGGCGGCATGACCTGCCATCTCCTGCCGGCTTCACACCAGGCCTCGACGGGAAAGGCGCCGTCGGAGATCACGCCCATCGCAACGGAACCGAGTGCAGGATAAGGCGGCGCGGGGACCTCTGGGCGCGCCAGCTCGAGCACTGCCGCGAGCTCGTCGCGATTGACGCGCACAAGCTCCGGCCCTCGCGACCAGGCGCTGCGCAGAGCGCCGTGGCTTGTGTCGACAGCGACCCGTGCGCCCGCTCTTCGCGCGGCCTCCACCAGGGTCCCCGCCGAGTCTGCCGGCAAGCCCGGAGCCAGACTGCCGCAAAGGGCGACCCAGTCGGCACCTCGGGCGAGCTCTGCGGTGCGCGCGATCAAGGCGCGCGCGAGTGCCGGATCCGCGGTGACACCTGCGCCGTGGACTTGCGTCGTGCGTCCTGACTTCGTTTCGAGGAGCGCAAGGCAGGTGCGCGACTCCCCGCTGGCATGGACCGCGCTACATGGAATCTGCGCGCGCTCGAGGTCCTTCACGATCCAATCGCCCGCCTCTCCGCCGACCAAAACGAGGGCATGCACGGGAATGCCCAAGGCGTGGAGCACGCGCGCCACGTTCACGCCTTTGCCTCCGGCCTGCGCGTGGTCGGAGACCGCGGCATGGAGACGCCCGGGGGCGAGCTCTTCGATGCAGAGGGTGCGATCGATCGCGGCGTTGGCTGTGACAGTGAGGATCATCAAACGCGAACTTGTGTCTCAGCGCCCTTGCGTCGCAGATCCGGTTGCCCGAGGGCGCCGCTCCCCGTCGGCCAGCTGCCAGAGCAAACCGAACGCGACGAGCACGATCGCCGAGGCCGAGCTGCCCACGACCAGGGCGCGGGCGAAAAACTCCTCGAGGGCGCGAGGGTTCAAGCCGTGCCGCAGAAGCGGCGCGGCCAGGGGGAGTGCGAGGAACCCCCAGGCAAGGAGGAGGAGTGTCAGAAGGCCCGCGCGAACCCGCGGCGCGATCGCAAAGCCCTCGTCCGTGGCAGACGGGACGGCGCGGCGAAGCCAGCGCAGCGCCAAGAGCCCTAGAACCAGGAAGCCCACAGCGGTGCTCAGCAACTGAAGCGCGTTCTCCCCGAACTCGGGACGGCCTCCCGCAGGAAGGAGGGGCTGGACGAGCACTCCCAGGCGTCGTACCGCGGGCGCGCCGCTGTGGGTGAAGGCGTCCCACACGATGTGCGTCGTGGCGCCAGCGAGGAGCGATACCAAAACGCCGGCCCAGGAGGCCGCGGGAAGCCCGCCGGGAGGATCTACCGCGGGGATCAAGCGGCGGCGAAGGGACGAGGGGAAGAGCGAAACCAGGGGCCGCTTCAAGAAGGCATGAAAGACCACATACACCGCAAAGCCCATGGGGAGACAGAACCAAAAGAGCGCGAGCGGACTGTGGGTTGCACCGCGCGGGATTCGGAGCGGCAGAAAGTACGCGAGATCCGGCGTGAGACTCCCGATCACGAGCGCAGAGAGCACCGCGTACGACCCGAGGACACGTCGCAGAGGAATCGCAGCAGCAGGATGGGCAAGCGTGAACGGCATACAGTCAAACCAGGACGAGCGGCGCCCGGTCGTCCTAAGGTAGATCGCCCCAACCTGTTGCGCTTGCCCCGCCCCGGCGCCGACGCTCGATCGGCCGGCGGCACTAGCGATCTTGGAAACGAGGCTTTCGCTTCTCCAGGAAGGCGCGCAGGCCCTCGTTGGCATCCGCGGTCTGGGACGCGGCGCTCATGACTTCACTCGCGTAGGCGTAGGCGGCCGCTAAATCGAGATCGACCTGACGGTGAAAGGCCTGCTTGCCGATGGCCTTTGAAGCGGCGCTGCCGCGGGTCGCTCGCGCAAGCAGCGTGCGGGTTTCGCTTCCAAGTTGCGGATCGGCGACGACGTGGTTCACGAGGCCAAAAGTCTGCGCCGTGACCGCGTCAATCGGATCGCCCGTGAGCAGCATCTCGAGCGCGTGCTTGCGGCCCACGGCGCGAGCCAGCGCGACCCCCGGAGTCGTGCAAAACCAACCCCCGCGACCTCCGGGCACGGCGAACTGCGCGGAAGCCCCTGCCACCGCGAGGTCGCAGCTCGCCACGAGCTGGCAGCCCGCGGCCGT
Organism: Myxococcota bacterium; assembly: GCA_036758525.1. Lineage (GTDB taxonomy): Bacteria > Myxococcota_A > UBA9160 > UBA9160 > UBA9160 > UBA9160. Next base: position 10,567 of record DAIOWK010000053.1, on the reverse strand, counting down.
GGCAAGACCCTGCACCTGCGCGATCACCACCTGCGGCATCGCGGGCAGCATCTGCATGAGTTCCGCGCACACTCCGAGCAGCCGACGCATTCCCGCGAGGTCGCGGCCATCCATGTCCGCGAAATCATGACCCGCGGAGAAGACAGGTCCTTCGGCGGCAACGATGACGCCGCGCGCCTTGCTCTCGGCGATCTCGCGGAATGCGTGGAGGAGCTCGCGCAGATGCTCCTCGGAGAGCGCGTTGCGCCGCTCCGGACGGCGCATGGTGACGCAGGTAAAGGCGTCCTCGTGCGTGACGCCAATGTGTCGGTACTCCATGCGCGACCTCCTTCGCGGCCCCCCTCACGGTACCGCCGCTCGACTCGAAGGCACATGCCCGAGAGCGCTCCGGCTTCTCCCCACTATCGGATTGCACCCCACACCGGCGACCCCACCGCCGGGGCAGATCTGGCAGCGCTCTTCCCGAAGGCCGATCCCGTGACGCAGATGCGCGCGCATGCGGATGGTGATTGGCGGACTCGACGTGCTGGAGGACGAGGGACGGGTCGAGCCTCGCCGCCGCGACGACGGGGGTTCTCACCTCTGCACCCCTCGTGAACCTCTTCTAGGCTTGGTTCGGAAAGGCCCGCGTGCAACTCGCCTGCGCTACGGCCGTGTCGCCAGGAGGTGTACGGCAAGCGCGTAGCGGTCGCTTTCGGAAAGCGGGAAGACAGGCATGGGAGGCGTCGGTGCGGCAAGAAACGCCTCGAGTCCGGCGAGGCTGTAGCGCCCTGCGAGGCCTCCGAGCGGTTTTGCGACGACCCCCTTCTCCGCACGCTCGGGCAGGTGGCACCCCGCGCAGCCGTAGCGCTCGAACAATGCCTCGCCGCGCGCGCTCTCCTGCGCGATCTCCGCGGGAGAGAGCGCCGAGAGCGGATTCGCCTGCGCGCTTGCGGGGGCCGCGGCGGGAGGCGCCGCCTGCGAGGCCTGGCCGAACGCCACGCGATAGATGGAGCCCGCGTAGTCGTCGGACACGTAGAAGGCGCCGTCCGGGCCCTCCGCCACGTCGACGGGTCGACCGATCACGTCTTCGTCCTTCAAGAAGCCCGTCAAAAAATCGCGTTCGCTGATCACGCCGTCCGGTCCCCAGTGGAGCGACACCACCTTGTAGCCGTCTTTCTTGGTGCGATTCCACGAGCCGTGGAGCGCGACGAGTGCAGCCCCGCGCAGCTCGGGGGGCGCGTTCTCGCCCCGCACGAAGGTCATCCCGAGGGGCGCATTGTGCGGTCGGAAACCGTGCACCGGGGGACGGCTGCGCGCGATCTCGGCCTCATGGCCCGCGCCGAAATCGGGGTCCGGCACGCGATCGCCGTTCGCAAAGGGCCAGCCGTAAAAGCCCCCCTGGACCACAAGGTTGAGTTCGCACGGCGGAAAATCATCCCCGAGCAAATCGCGGCCGTTGTCCGTGGCGTAAAGATCCCCCGTGCCGGGCTGCCAGTCGAAACCGACCGAGTTTCGCAGCCCGCTCGCGAAGATCTCCATGTGCCCCCCGTCAGGGTCGAATCGCAGCATCGCGGCGCGCCGTGAGTCCTGCTCGAGGCAGACGTTGCAGCTCGATCCGACCGAAACGTAAAGCAGCCCGTCGGGCCCGAAACGCAAGGTGCGCGTCCAGTGATTCCCGCCCGCCGGGAGCCCGGTCACAATGCGCTCGAAGGGGCCGCTCGTCTCGCGCGTCGCAGGGTCAAATCGCACGCGCCCGATGGCGTCCGTCTCGGCGATGTAGAGCCAGCCCTCGTGGAAATCCATGCCGTGGGGACGGTTTAAGCCTGCGATGAGCGTGCGCGCGCCGTCGGCCCGCCCACTCCCATGGGTGTCGCGCTCGAGAAGCACGATCTTCCCCTCACGGGGAGCGCTCACCAGGAGGTCGCCGGCCGGCGTAAAGCGCAAGAAGCGCGCCCCGGGAATTCCCTCGGCATAGCGTCCCACGCCAAAACCAGGCGGGCCATGAAGCCGTTGCTCGACCGTCTCGACCGAAGGGGCGGCAATTCCGCGACCGAAGAGGAGCTGGCGCAGCGGCGCATTCACCGCGAAGCGCTCGGGCAAAAGGAGCTGGCACGCTCCAACGCCGACGACAACCGCTCCCGCGGCGATCAGCAACACCCTCCGCAACCGGCGCGCCACCCGCGGGATACTACCACCCGCACCTTCTCCGGCTCGCAAGCCGCACGGTCGGGCAGGGCGGGGTGCGGGGGTTGACGCATGCCTGCGGCTGAAGCACTACTCTCCGCCCACTGGAGGGTCTGCCATGGCGTTTCGGATTCGCAAGGGCGACCTCGTCCAGGTGGTGGGGGGCGTGGGGCGTTCGAACGGCAAGCAGGGGCATGTCCTCGCCGTCGATCGGAAGGCCGAGCGCGTGCGGGTGGAGGGCGTCCGCGTGCAAAAGCGCCACGTGAAGCCGGGCCGAAAGGCCAGCAAGACCGGGGGCATTGTCGAGAAAGAGGGCTTCATTGACCTGTCGAATGTGATGCTCGTCGATCCCGCGAGCGGAAAGCCGAGCCGCGTTCGCATCAAGCTCGAGGCAGGTCGTCGTGTGCGTGTGTTCACCAAGAGCGGCGCGGCTGTGCCCGGGCCCTCGGCGCGCTAACCCCATCTTTCGGCGCCTGCGCGCCGTCCGAGGCAACGATGGCCAGAAAGAGCAAGCGCGAGAAGATCAAGCTCGAGTCGAGCGCCGGCACCGGCCATTTCTATACGACTGCGAAGAATCGGACCAACACGCCGAACAAGCTCGAACTCAAAAAATACGATCCCGTCGTCCGAAAGCACGTGGTCTATAAAGAAGCCAAGCTCCGCTAAGCCGCGCGGCGCCACCACAAGGAGAGCAGGGAGAAGCCATGGCCTGGGTGATCACTCGTCTGTGCCGGGACTGCGTCGACCAGAGCTGCGTAGAGGTCTGCCCCGTCGACTGCATCTATGGCTACACCGGTACGGACACCGCCACCTTCCCCAATCAGCTGTACATCGACCCCGAAGAATGCATCAACTGCGGCGTATGCGAGCCGGAGTGCCCGTGGGAGGCGATCTTCGAGGACGAGCAGGTGCCGGCGGTGTTTCGCGACGACATCGCGCTGAACGCCAAGATCGTCGAATTCAAGGATCAGTTCAAAGTGCCGGCCAAGGTCGATAAGGCTCGCCCGACGCCCGAGCAGATCACCGAGAACAAGCGCAAGTGGGGCTACACGGGCTAGCTCCCTCCCGCCCGATCGAAGGCTTCGGCCATGATTTCGACGGGTGCCTCGCGACCCGTCCAGAGCTGAAGCTGTTCCGCGGCCTGATAGACGAGCCACCACTTTCCCGAGAGTGTCCGCGCTCCCCGTGCCTGTGCGTCGCGCAAGAGCCTCGTGCGCTCGGGCTCGTAGACGGCATCCATGACCAGGCAGTCGGGGGCGAGCGCGTGAGGGGCGATCGGGGAGCGATCTTCGTGCAGCCCGACGCTTGTCGCATTGATGAGCACATCATATTCGCCGGCCCGCAGCTCGCTGAACCCGCCGGCGCCATGGGCTCCGAGTGCGGCGGCCAGAGCGTGGGCCCGCTCGGGAGTGCGGTTTAGCACGACCACCCGCGCACCCCGTTCGAGCAGCCCGAAGACAGCCGCTCGCGCCGCGCCACCCGCGCCGAGCACGACCGCGCGGAGGCCAGCGAGCTTCGTCTCGCGCTCGAGCGCCCGGACGGCGCCGAGCCAGTCGGTGTTCGAGCCCACGAGCCGCTCCCCTCGCAGTGTCACGGTGTTGACCGCACCGATCCGGCGCGCGATCGGGTCCACCTCTTCGAGGTGCGCCATCACCGCCTGCTTGTGAGGGATCGAAACCGCGAGCTGGCGGATCCCGAGGCTCCGCGCGCCCGAAACCGCCTCCCCGAGCCGCTCGGGCGGAACATCGAAGGCGAGGTAGACGGCGTCGATCCCGAGGGCGGAAAACGCCGCGTTGTGCATGGACGGCGAGCGGGTGTGGCCCGCCGGGTGAAGAACGATGGCGCACAGCGCAGTGCGCGCCGAGAGCTCAGGGGACAACCATCACCTTCGATTGGGTGGTCGGATGTTCGAGCGCGTCAAACGCCGCGGCCACGCCGTCGAGACCGACCACGTCGGTGATCATCGGCGCGGGCGCGATCCGGCCCTGCTCCAACATGTCCACGGTGTACTCGAAGTCTCGCTTCTCATAGGCCAACACAAAGTGCAGCGAGGCCTCCTTCGCGATTCCCGCAAAGGGCAGGAAGCTGTCCTGCTGCATGCACACGCCCACCACCACCACACGGCCGCGGAACTTGACCGTTTGGAGCGCCGACGCGATTAGGCCAGGGAGCCCGACGGCTTCGAACACGACATCGACGCCGTCCGGGGCGAGACGCTGCAGGACGCCGAGAAGACTCGCGTCCGCGGGATCGACCACCGCAGAGGCGCCGAGTGCCGCGGCCATGGCGCGCCGGCCGGGCGATTTTTCCGACACGATCACGCTGCGCGCGCCAAGGTGGCGCGCCCAGACAAGGGTCGCGAGTCCGATCGGGCCCGCGCCGAGCACGAGAACGTTCTGGGCAGAGCGGAGCGCCGCCACGTTCACGGCATGCAGGCCTACGGCCAAGGGCTCGACCAAGGCGCCGTGTTGCTCATCGACGCCGGCCGGGAGGCGCACCATGTGGTGGGCGGAGACAGCGACGTACTCTGCATACGCTCCCGGAGCCTGGCCTAGGCCAATCCCCTTCATGCCGTGGGTGCAGAAGGCGCCGAGTCCGCCGAGGCAGCGCTCGCAGGTTCCGCAGGAGAGGGCGGGGAGCGCGCAGGCACGCTGGCCGGCCTTCCAGCCGTGAGTGGACTCCATGACCTCGCCCGAGAACTCGTGCCCCATCACGCTCCCGCGTGGAAGAAGCCCGAGCTGGTGCGCATGCAGATCGCTGCCACAGATTCCACAGGCGCCCACCCGCAGCACGAGCTGGCCAGGGCCCGGCGTCGGATCGGGAATCGTCTCGACGCCGAGGGACCGAGGGCCGGTCACCACTACGCTTCGCATGTGCTCCTCCCACTCGTCCGCGCGAGGTTATCGAATCCCGACCCTCCAGCACCTAAACTGCGGCGCGAAGACGAGGGAGGGCTCGACGGTGGTGACTCGGACAAGAAAGGCAGGTGCGAAGCCGCCCGGAACGGCAGGGCCGCGTGTCGCCGTGCTCATGGGGAGCAAATCCGACCTCGAAGTGATGCGTCCCGCGGCGCAGATGCTCGCCAAGCTCGGCATCCCCTACGAAGTGCGTGTGATTTCCGCCCACCGTACCCCCGACCGCCTGCGCGAGTACGTGGGGGAGATCGAGAGGCGCGGTGTCGACGTCATCATCGCCGGGGCAGGGGGTGCGGCACACCTCGCGGGTGCCGTCGCGGCCTTGACCCTCGTGCCGGTGCTCGGTGTCCCGATCGACAGCTCGGCGCTTCACGGCTTGGACGCGCTCCTCGCCACGGTGCAGATGCCCGGTGGGATCCCGGTCGGGACGCTCGCCATAGGCAAAGCGGGTGCCACCAATGCGGCGCTTCTCGCCGCGGCCTTTCTCGCGCGCCACGATCCCGACTTGCGCGAACGCCTGGGACAGCACCGCAAGGAGCAAGCGAACGCCGTGCCTGAGGGCCCTCTCGAGCTCTAGGCGGGGCGATCCTGCGCTCGCGCGAGGGCGGCTTTCAGATCTTCCCACACCAGGCGACGATTCTCAGGCGTGTACTGACGAAGCACGAACGCGGGATGGAAGGTCGGCATCACCGGGATGCCCCGGTACTCGTGCCACGTGCCGCGAATCTTGGTGATCGCCACATCCCGCCCGAGCAGGAGGCTCGCCGCCGGCTTGCCCAGGGCCACGATGACCCGAGGCCCGATGGCCTCTATCTGACCGTCGAGGAACGGCCGGCACGCCGCCACTTCGTCGGGCAGCGGGGTGCGGTTGTTGGGTGGTCGACACTTCACGATGTTGCAGATGTAGACCTCACTCCGCGCAATCCCGAGGCCCTTCTCGATCATACTGGTGAGGAGTTCCCCCGCACGGCCACAGAAAGGGATGCCTCGCAAATCCTCCTGCTCTCCCGGTCCCTCGCCTACGAATAGGAGCTTTGCCTCGGGGTTGCCCTGCCCGAAGACGATCTGGGTCCGGCCTTGGGAGAGCCGGCAGCGCGTGCATTCACCGAGCACTGCCCGCACCTCGTCGAGCGTGGGGCGGCTCGGCGACTCCCCGGTCTCCGCGATTGGAGCGGGCGCACGCGCGGGCGATGCCCCGGGATCCCGCGCTGCGGGAGCGCTGGGGGCGTGCTCGATCCGATCGATTCCCTCCTCCGCGAGGTCCTCGACCAGCGCTCGCGCCGAAGCGAGAAACGCGCGCAGCGCTTCGCTCATCGCCCCTTCCATGCCGGTGGCCGTTTCTCGAAGAAAGCCCGCAGTCCCTCCTTGGCATCGTCGGTGAGGGAGGTGAGGACGATCATCTCCCGCAGGTAGCGGAGCGCCGTCGCATATTCCATCTCACACATCGTGTGCACGGCCTCCTTGCCAAGGCGCAGCGCAGTGGGTGAGTAACCGCAAAGTGTCCGCACGAGCGAATCGATCTCGGCGTCCAGGGCGGGGTCGGGCACGACGCGCGTTGCGAGACCGAGCGCCAGGGCCTCCCGGGCCGCGACCCGGCGTCCGGTCAGCATGAGGTCAAGCACCACCTTGCGGCTTCCCGTGGCGCGATAGATCGGAGCCGAGACCACCATCGGAAGCAGACCGATTCCGATCTCCGGCAGACCAAAGACCGCACTCTCCGCGGCAATCGTAAAGTCCGCCGCGACCGCGAGGCCGCAGCCCCCCGCCAGAGCAAAGCCCTGCACCCGGGCGACCACCGGCGGCCGCGCCCGGTGCATGGCGAGGATCACGCGGGCCACCAAGTCGAAGTGTTGCCGATAGGCCTCGATCGTCTCGTGGGCCAAGAGCTCTGCGAGGTCCGCCCCCGCACTGAACGCTTGCTCTCCCGCACCGCGCAGCACGATCACCTTGACCCGCTCGTCTGCGCCGCCGTCGCACAGGCAGGCTTCGAGTTCGTGCAGGGTCGCGCGGTCGAGGGCGTTGCGCTTTTCCTCCCGATCGATGGTCAAGGTGAGCACGCCGCCGTCGGAGAGGTGGGAGAGGATGTTCGGCAGCTCAGCCCCCGCGTGCGTCCAGTGTCGCGAAGGCGCGCTCCAGGGTCGCAATCCGCGCGCCTTCCCAGGTCGCGTCCCGCGCGGCGCTGCCTTGGTGCGGTCCTTTCCCGGCGGCCGGCTCTTTGGTCCCGTGCTTCTGGGCCTCGATCTTCTTTTTCACCTGGAACTCAAACCCTGCATCGTTGGCCGCATCGTGACACGAGCCGCAAATCTGAAGGATCACGCAAGAATCGCACTTGTCCCCGAGCGACACGATCGTGCCCACCTTGGCCGAGCCCGCTTTCACGTGGTCGCCCCCGGGGCCATGGCAGGATTCGCAACCGACGCCGACCAAAGCAGGATGGGCGTCGGGCTTCTCGCCGACGGGGAAGCCGCCGGTTCGACCGAAGCCGGTGGTGTGACACTTGAGGCACGCCGAGTCCGCACTTTTGTTCTGCTTCACGAGCGGATTGATGGCCCGCGCGTGTGGGCTCTTCGACCAGGTGTCGTACTCCGCAGGATGGCAGCTCTGGCAGGCTTGCGAGCCCACGTAGGCCGCCGTCGTCGGCAAGAGGTCTTCCCGCGGATGCCCGCGTGCAAGCAGGATCTTCCGCTTCTCCTCGAGGGGCAGACTCGCGAGCTTCGCATTCGCGGCGTGGGAGATGCGGGGCAGGAACTCCGCGTACTTGAAGCCGAGAGAGTGCTGGGCGTCGTGGCACTGCAGACACTGGGGTTCGTAGTTGCCGTCTTTTACGAGCCCGGGCGAGACGTGCGGGCCGCCCCGGCCATGACAGCTCTCGCAGCCTACATCTTCGAGGCTCGGGGTAGACGGAGAGATCGTGTAGCCATCCGGCTTTCCGAAGCCCACCACGTGGCAGCTCACGCACTCCGGGTCCTTGTCCGCGCCGTGGGTCACGAGGGTATGAAAGGCGCCGGCGTGCTGCGTGAGCTCCCAGGTCCGTTTCTCTGATTCATGGCAGACCGCGCAGAACTCGTTTCCGCTGTAGCCGCTCTGGTTCAGCAGCATCGGTACCGGCACGCCGGCGATCTTCGCGATCCGCATCTTCGTGAGGGGCGGATCCCGGTCGTCGCGCCAGCCTTCGGTGCGGGCCTGGATCCTGCCCTCGGCGTCGATCAAGAAGATGTCCGGGACACCGGCCATCGCCCCGTACGCGTCCCGAATCTTGAAGTCGAGATCGACGACCACGGGGAAGAAGTCCAGTCCGTCGCTGCGCAAGGTTTCTCGCACCGCGTCGATGCGATCGGAGACCGACACCCCGATCAGGACAGGGCGCTTGTTCTCGGGGATGGTTGGCAGGTAGCTCTTGAGAAAGGAAAGCGCGTGATGGCAGTGGGGGCAGGTGTGGAGAAAGAAGATCAGGAGCACGGGCTTGCCGCGGAGCGACGCCAGGTGGAAACGCTCGCCGCCCTCGAGTCGCTCCGCCGTGAAGTCAGGCGCCTTGGGGAATTCGCCCAGCTCGGGCGCGGTTTGCGCACCCACCGCGGGGAGGCGCAAGTCGTTCCGCAGCTGCGTCTCCAGCACCCGTGAAGCGTCGGGGACGTCGCTTGCAAAGCCGCCAAGCCCGAAGCTCACGTAGCCCTCGGCGTCGGCACCGACAATTGCCACGGGAACTTGCAGGCTGAGCTTCTGCGCGATCGCGCCGCTTTCGTCGTCGATCACCCGGAAGTTGAGTCCCTGTTCACGTACGAAAGCGTCGAGCTTGCTGCGGTTCCCGCCCATGCCGATGCCCACGATCTCGAAGTTCTGGTCGCCACGCAGCGCGGAAACGGCCATCAAGGCCTTGGCCATGACCGCGGCGTCGGGCAGCTCGGGGTTGAAGAAGAAGAGAACGAGGCGCTTGCCGAGAAGCGAGGACACCGAGAGGCGTTCACCCTGGAGTGTCGTGCCCTCGAACGCCGGAAGCGGCTGGTCATGGCGTGCCGGCTTGGTGGGCGCGGGCGTCGCCGGGGGGGAGTCGGTGCTCCTGTCCGCCGCGGGAGAGGCCGCGCTTGGGCTGCTCGCGCTACGCGCGTCGGACGCCGGTGCACCCCGGTCGCCGCAGGCGATGCCGAGGCCAGCGACGACAACGAGCGCGAGCTTGTGCGGTCGCACGGGGCGCAGAATAGGTAGAGGCCCTTGGGGGGGCAAGCGCGAACGCGGGCGCTAGCGAAGCTTCGCCTTCACTTCTGCGAGCTTCGCCTTGAACAGCTCGTTGCCTGGCTCGAAGGTGCAGGCCATCTGGAGGTTGCGAGCCGCCGCGCTCAAGTCGCCCTTGGCGAGATCACCCTGCGCGAGCGTGAAATAGCGCTTCCCGTTCAGCGTCTTGCCGCCGCGCTCCTCGGCGGCCCGGCGCCCCGCTTCGACCGTGCCTTCGACGAGCTGCATGCGCGCGCCGGCAGACGCGCCTTGCGCGAGCCGCTCGTCGTAGAGCTTGCGGCGGCGCGGTTCTCGCAGAACGGAGTAGGCCTCGGTCACCCGCTTGGCGATGCGCTCCACCGCACCGCGCATCTCGGGGTCCAGGTGTCGGTGGGCGTCGGGATGAAACTTTCGCGATGCGGCGTGGTACGCGTCGCGCAGCGCCACGCTCGCGGCGCCGAGCGGTGCTCCGAGAATCTCGTAGTAGTTGAGGTCGTCCACGAGGCGCGCGAGGGCCTTGATCTCCTTGGGATCGAGGCCCACCCGAGGCTTCGGCCCGCTGGAGCCGTCGCCGGTCACTTGCCCTTCTTCTCCGGGTCGACCTCAAGGTCAATCGAGATGTCTTCGCTGGGCGGCGAGAGATCCCTGGAGTTGCGGTCGAACAGGTCCTCGCTCGGCGTGTCGACCGGCACCCGCTCGTCGGGCGAGCCGTCGAGGCCAGCGATCTCGAGGCCCTTTTTCGCAGGCTCGGCCCCGGGCTGAAGCTGCGAGAAGCCGCCCGTGATCTCAAAGTCCGCAGGACCATCGCCACCGGGCAAAGGCGCCGCCTCGTCCATCACGATGAGCTCAGCTGACGCATCCGCCTCGGCCTGCGCCGGCTCCCCGGGCGGCTCGAGGTCGGGCAGAGCGGGGAGATCGTCGGGCAGGACTTCGAGGTCTTCGCTCGGGTCCACCTGGGCCGGCGGAGGCAAAACCGGCGCGGTCCGCGCCGCAATCGGCGGAGAAGGCAGCAGCGGCGGCGGAACGAGCGGCGCCGATCGCACGGGCGGCGCAGGCGGAGTGGCGATCGAGGGGGTCTGAGGCAAAGGGCCGGCTGCGCCCTTGTTCCCCGGCGCCACCATCCCCGCGGTCACCGCACTCGGTACCACCTGAGCCGTTCGGTCGCGCTGCATGATCTTCTGGATTTCGGCCTCGGACAGGCCCGAGGAGAGCGTGATCTGCGTCGAAGCCTGCTGGCCCGTGGCCGGATCACGCGCCGTCACGTTCACGATGCCGTC
>DAIOWK010000052.1:0-14919 GCA_036758525.1 Myxococcota bacterium | reverse complement strand
TGAGCTTCGAATCCGCGATGCTGCGGCTCGGCGCGCATCGCCGGGAGGTCGAGGGAGAGATCCAAGGTCGCTCCCCCCGGCACCCGTTTGGCTTCGAGCGCACGGTAGGATTTGTCTTCGTCCTTCACGCTCTTGGTAGGCACAAACCCCGGTGCGTGGAGTGCGCCCACGGCTTCGCTCGCCAGGACAAGGACCCGCTCCGCAGGGCTCGGGAAGTGCTTCTCGAGCACGCGCGCTCCCTCGGCGCCCAGTGGAACGTCGTAGGAGAAGCTGAGCTCCTGCTCCCCGGGATAGATCGGTCCGAAGAACGCGAGACCGCCCGGACGATCGACCAGGCCCTCGGGCTTCATGCCGAGGGGATGCGTCAGGTTCTTCGCGCCCGGCAGGAGGTCTGTGGCAAAGGCCGGCTTCGCCTTCGAACGCGCCGGAGCGGGCACGAATACCACGTTCTTGCCCGCGTTTCGCAGTTCGTGGGTCTCGACGACGGCGAGTCCTGCCGCACTGCGGTCGAGCCGCAGCTTCGATTCGACCACGGAGACGCTCGAGGGGTCCATCGTGGGGTCGGCGATCCGCACTTCGGTTGTGCGGTTCGTCTCGCCCTCAGCGAACGCGATCCGGCTGCCAGGGAAGGGGATGTTGGCGAAGCGCGCTCCGACGAGATACGCGACGTCGGGGCTGTTCGAGATGCCCTCGAACGCAAACGCACCGGTCGCGTCGGTCTGCGTGCGCCGCAGTCCCGGCACTCCAGAACTCGGGAGCGCGTAGAGCACCACCTCCACACCGGCCGCCGCCTCCGAGCGCTCGGAATGCACGACCTTCCCATGGATGGAAGCCGGCCCCGCAGGCACATCCGTGGCCGTGAACCCGGCGTGCTGCGCACGCGCCGAAGTGGCCGCGAGCACGAGGAGCAGCGAGAGTGCGCGTCCGATGCGACTCGCCGCTGCGCCGCGCTGCCACGGCGCGGCGCATTCCCTCGACTCAGTCATGCCCCGCTCGACTCGCCGGTTCTTTGGGGATGGGGCCACATGATGGCCAGCGTGCCGAGCACGAACGTATAGCCCCCGATCCAGATCCAGTTGACGAGCGGATTGCGGTAGACCTTGACCGTGGCGGATCCGTCGGGCTCCACGGCGGTCAGGATCACGTAGAGATCCTCGCTGAGCGTCGAGTGAATGCTTGGGATCGAAGCGGGCTGCTGCTCCAGCCAGTACATCCGACGCTCGGGCGCCATCACCGCGAGGGGGTGGTCGTTCTGGTAGAGCACGAGGCGCGCGACGGCGCCGCCGTAGTGCTGCTTCGGAAGGGCCTTTGCGGTGAGATAGCGCAAGCGGTAGTCGTGGAGTCGGATCTCTCCCCCGGGCGCGATGGTCTCCAGACGCTCCTCGTTGAAGGCCGCCCCGGCGATGCCGAGGAAGATGAAGACCACGCCAAGGTGCACGATATAGCCGCCGTAGCGGCGCTGGTTCTTGCGAAGAAGACTCGCGAACGCGGTGACTGGACCCTCTCCGTTGCGCATGCGCGCGCGGATGGCGCGCACGTACTCCTGGAGGACCGTCCCGGTGACGAATGCTCCGAACGACCACGCCAGGAACGGGTAGAGATGGATCGAACCTCGGAACGCAATCATGAGGACGGTGGCTGCGCTGAGTCCGGCGGTCGCCGGCCAAAGGAACTGGCGGCGTACACTCGCGAGGGAGGCCTTTCTCCAGGCGATCAGCGGGCCGACACCCGTGAGAAACAGGAGTCCAAGGGCCAGGGGGCCGACGAGGGAGTTGAAGAAAGCCGGCCCGACGGAAATCTTCACGCCGCTCACGGCTTCTGAGACGACCGGAAACAGCGTGCCGCAGAAAACGAACGTGAGAATCCCGAGGAAGAGCCAATTGTTCATCAAGAAGCTCGCCTCCCGGGAGACCACCGACTCGAGGCGGTTGGTACTGCGCAGAGCGTCGCGCCGGTAGAAGACCGTGCCGAAGTAAGCCGCAGCGATCGCCAGCACATAGCCGAGAAAGATGTACCCAAACCATCCCGCGGCGGTAAACGAGTGGACGGACGACACGACGCCGCTTCGCGTGAGGAACGTCCCGAAGAGACAGAGGGAATAGGTCAGGCCGATCAGCACGAGATTCCAGAGCTTCAGCATGTCGCGCTTTTCTTGGATCATCACGGAGTGCAGGTACGCCGTGCCCGCGAGCCAGGGCATGAGGGAGGCGTTTTCCACAGGGTCCCACGCCCAGTAGCCACCCCAGCCGAGGACCTCGTAGGCCCAGCGGCCACCGAGCAGAATCCCGATCGAAAGAAAAAACCACGGGAAAAGTGTCCAGCGCCGGGTGGTGCGAAACCACGCCGTCCCGAGCTCCCCGGTGACGAGGGCGGCGAAGGCGAAGGCAAAGGGCACCGCAAACCCGGTGAAGCCGGTGTAGAGCATGAGCGGGTGGATCATCATCACCGGATGCTGCAGCAGGGGGTTGAGCCCGGCGCCGTCAGAAAGCACCTCGCCCGGAGCCAGTCTCGTGAACGGGTTCGTGACGAAATTCACCAACACCAGAAAGAAGGAAGCGTTGGCCATGAGCGCCGCGACCACCCAGGGCATGAGACTGCGGCTCGCGCGGCGCTGGAACCACACGCATGCGGACGCATAGGCCGTGAGCATCCACAGCCAAAGCAAGAGCGAACCCGCTTGTCCGCCCCAGAGCGCGGCAAGGCGGTAGTGCAGGGCCATGCTGCGCGCGGTGTGTTCCGCCACATAGCGGAGCTGGAATTCGAAAGTGGCGAGGGCGTGGAACAGCGAGAGCATCGCGAGAGAAATGAAGGCGAAACACAGCCATACCGAGCGCTCGGCGACGCGGCCCCAGGCGGCGGCCTCGCTCGGCAGCGCGCCACCGATTCGGCGCTGGCGCTGGGCGATAACGCCCGCATAGACGCCGCTCGCAATCCCGAGGATCGCGACGACGAGCGCGAGGCGAAGGGCGTGCGATCCAAGGTCGGACACGGGGGCTCCTGTACTTACCCATCCCAGATTCGAGAGATCCGTCCGGCGACTGCGCATCGCACGCGGTGCGTGCCCGCGCTAGAACGGTGCCGACTCGGTCTGCTTGGCCTGAAACTTCGACGGGCACTTCGCCAGAACGTTGCTGGCGTGGAAGACGGCGTCCGATCCCTCACCCTCGACCTTGCCCTCGACCACGACCTCGGCGCCGTCCTTAAAGAGATCGGGGAGTTCGAGGCTCGCATACTGCACAGGGAGACCGTCCGCTTCGATACCCGCCTTGTGAGGCGGATCATTTTGCACCGCGAAGCGCACGCTCTTGCTATCGACGTCCCTGGCAATCGAACCCGGTGCCACGTAGCCGTGTACGCGGACCCGTCCCTGCGTCGGGCCTGCGGCGCGGAACTCCGAGAGCGTCTGGTAGTAGCGAAACGTCGCTCCCTCGCGCAGGCTCGTCGATGCGTACCAACCCAGGAGGACTGCGACCACGATCGCACCGAGCGCGATCTGGAAGCCCTTTGACATGCACGACCCTCGGGTTTGAGCGGCCGCGAAGGTATCAGCCGAGGTCGGGGGTGTCAAAGCGAAGGACAAGGCGAATCTCTCCCAAATCCGCTGGGTTGCAGCTTCTCTTCGCTTGACATGGGGGGCCCATACCGCTACCCCGCGGCGATGCCGTTGCGTCTGGCCGACCGCACCCGCGAGATCGAGCCCTTCCTCGCGATGGAGGTCATGGAACGGGCCCTCGCGCTCGAGCGCGAGGGCGCTCGGATCGTGCACCTCGGTGTGGGCGAGCCCGATTTTGCGCCTCCGGCCGAGGCCGTCGCGGCTTCGATTCGCGCGCTCACCGCTGGGGAGACACGCTACACCGACAGCCGGGGTCTTCTCGAGTTGCGCGAGGCGATCGCCGCAGATCACGCGCGCCGCTGCGGCGTGCGTGTCGAGCCCGACTCCATCGTCGTCACCAACGGCACCTCGTCGGCCATGCAGCTCGTGTTCGCACTTTTGGTCGCGCCGGGTGACGAGGTCATCCTCGGCACGCCTCACTACCCCTGCTACCCGAATTTCATTCGTGTGTTTGGCGGTTGTCCGGTCCTTGTGCCGACCCGCGCCGAAGCCGGGTACCCGCTCGATCCTGAGGCCGTGCGGCGCGCCATCGGACCCCGGACGCGAGCCATCGTGGTGGCCTCCCCGGCGAACCCGACCGGTGCCGTCCAATCCCGGGAGACGCTGTCTGCGCTGGCCGAGCTCGGCGTTCCACTCATTTCGGACGAGATCTACGACGGCCTGGTCTACGACGGGGCTCGCACCACCTCAGCCCTCGAGCTCTCGGACCAGGCCTTCGTGCTCGACGGTTTCTCCAAGCGCTACGCCATGACGGGATTTCGTCTTGGATACGTGATCGCCCCGCGTGCAGCCGTGCGTCCCCTCCAGGTGCTCCAGCAAAACCTGTTCATCTCGGCGAATCGCTTCGTGCAACACGCCGGAATCGCAGCGCTCGAGCACGGGGCGCCGACCGTTGCGCGCATGCGCGAGGCGTATGCGAGACGGCGCACCCTGCTTGTCGACGGCTTGCGGAAGCTTGGATTCGGGGTCCCCACGGTTCCCCAAGGCGCCTTCTACGTGTTCGCGGACGCCCGCGCGTTTGACGCCGATTCGCGTCGCCTCGCGTTCGACCTCTTGGACCGCGCAGGTGTCGCTACCGCCCCGGGCATCGACTTCGGTGCGGCGGGCGAAGGCTTTCTCCGATTCTGCTACGCGGCGTCCGAGGCCGACCTCGAGGAAGCGCTCTCGCGCCTCGCGAAAACGCTCTCCGCGCGATGAAGGTCCTGCGTGCCGAACTCGCCGTGACCGCAGCGTTGCCCAAGTGCTTTCCCTCCGACGGATTGCCAGAGATCGCTTTTCTCGGCCGCTCCAACGTCGGCAAGTCGAGCCTGCTCAACCGCCTGGCGGAGCGGCGTCAGCTCGCGCGCACCAGCCGCACGCCGGGCAAGACGCGCCTGGTCCATTTCTACCGTCTCGATTTGCGCTTCGAGTCGGAAGCGAAGACGCCAAACGACTCGCCCACGCGGGAGCAGAGCGTGTTGTTGGTCGATCTGCCGGGCTACGGCTACGCCAAAGTGTCGAAAGCCGAACGAATCGCCTGGCAGCGCCTGGTCGAGGGGTACCTCGAGGACCGGCCTGTGCTGCGTGCTGCGGCACTGCTGCAAGACATCCGTCGCGATCCCGCGGACGACGAGCAACTCCTGCTCGCCTGGCTCGAGGAACGCCGGATTCCCGCGCTCGTGGCACTGACCAAGGCCGACAAGCTGGCTCCGATGCAGCGCGCCCGACGGGTGCGCGAGCTCGGCCGTTTGGTCGCGCTTCCCGCCGATCGCTTGATCACGACCTCGGCGGTCATGGACCTCGGCCTAGCGGAGCTCTGGCGCGCACTCGCCCGGTTTCTTTAGGACACGCTGCTTGAGGCTCAGCGGAAGAGGTCGTGGCCCGGGTCGCGCAGCAGCTCGCTCGCGGCGCCATCGCCTCGCAGATTGAGGCCATCAATCCAGACGGCGGGAATCCCAGCGTCTTTCACCATCAAGAGTCCCGCCGCGGCCGCCAGCTGGTCCGCGGTCGCGGTCGCCGTGACTTCGAGGGTGCGGCCCACCAGGTCGGGCTGTCCGCGCAGATCTTCAATCGGTGCGAACCCGGCACAGCCGAGCGCCACGTCCACCAAACCCTCTCGCCAGGGGCGACCGAAGGTGTCAGACACGATGACCCCGAGTGGCCCACCACCGCGCGCCACAAGCGCCTGGCGCAGGCGACGCGCCGACGCGTCGGGATCCCTGGGAAGCAGCACCGCATGGTCCGAGCACGGAGCATTCGAGAGATCGACCCCGGCGTTCGCGCACACGAAGCCGTGGTGGGTTTCGCAGATCAGGATCCCCCGGCCGTGCTTCACGATTCGTGCACTCTCCCGCAGGATCACTTCGACGTGTCGCGGATCGCGATGGTCCTCTTCTGCGATGCGCCGTGCCTCCTCGGACGGCTCGATCGTGGCGAGGTCGACGATACGGCCTTCCGCCTTCGAGACGGTCTTCTGGCAGACCACGAGCACACCGTTCGAGAGCGATACGTCGGCGTGGCGGGCGGCCACGACGATGAGCGCCGAAAGGTCGTCGCCGGGTCGCACGAGCGGGATGCCCTGGAGCGGCACCATGCGGATTTCGCTGGGCGGGCCGCTCAGCATGCGCCGGCCCAACCGAGTTCGTGGAGAGCGCGCCGCGTGCGAGCCGCACCTTGTGCCCCGCGCAGCAGCTCCTCCACATCCTCGGCGCGATCCAGGTCGACGGCCAGGGAAGGCAGGGCAAGCTCGCGGTAGGGGACCCCGGCGGCGAGCGCGCATTCCCGGTGTGCCGCGGCACTGGCCGGCCCGAAGCGCGACGGGATTGCGTCGTGGGGCGCGCGCAAGAGGGCCGACGTACCGCCGTCGCGTGAGGGCGCGAGCACCACCCCGCGGCGGCCCAAGGCGTCGAGCGCGCCAAGCAGCTCTGCGACGTCCGCGGAGGTGACCCCCGCCACGTCGCCCAGCACGATCAGCACCGCGTGCGCGCCCTCGCCGGCGAGCTCCGCGGCGGCAGCGTCGAGGGCCGCGTTCAAACCCGGGTCGGGTCGCACGAGCGCCCTCGCTCCGGCCGCGCGTGCGGTGCGACCCGCGCTTTCATCCTCGGTGACCACCACCACGGTCCCGAGCGCGCGAACCGCAAGCAGCGCCGCGAGCACGTCCTCTAGCATCGCAATGGTGAGTCGCTCCACGCTCGCGCGGGGAAGCTGTGGCCACAGGCGCGACTTTGCGGCGTCGAGGCGTTTCACGGGGATGAGCGCGGCGATCATGCGAGTCTTTTGGCGAGCTGCAGCGCAGCGTTGGCAACCCCGACGGCGGCGCGTTGATTGCGCATGATGGTGTCGACCACGGCGGTCTGCATGCCCAGGGCGGCGATGTCTTGCTCCTGTGCCGCGTCGCGTTCGTCGAGTACGAAGCCGTGAGCCAGACCGCGGTAGAGGCCAGCCACGCCGCGCGCCGAAACCTCGACGCCAATCCCTCGCAGGAGACGATCCGCCGGGCCCTTGATGGGTGCACCGGCCACGATCGGCGTCACGGCGATGGTCGGGGCGCCTGAGGCGGCGATTGCCTGCCGGACACCAGGCACCGCAAGGATCGGCCCGATCGACACGACAGGATTGCTCGGGCACAGCAGGACGACGCGCGCGCTCCGCAGCGCCTCGCCCACGCCCGGAGCGAGTCCAGCGCGTCGCGCCGCCGAGAGGTCTACTGCACGCACTCCTTCGGGTGCCCCGTCGCGGGCGAGATACTCCTCGAAGTGCAGCCGCCGACCGTCTTCGAGCTCGACGATCGTCGGGCACGGATCTTCGGACATCGGCAGGATGCGGGCTGGGACGCCGTAGGCGCGTCGCACCTCGTCTGTCACCGTGGCGAGGCCAAGACCGGCGCGCAAACGGAGCGTGCGATGGAGCGAGGTCGCGAAGTCGCGATCGCCGAGACGAAACCATGTCTCATGTCCGAAGGCAGCGAGCGCATCCACGACTGCGAACCCGTCGTCTTCGAGCCCGTAGCCTCGTTCTTGATTTACACGACCCGAAAGCGTGTAGGTCACGATGTCAAGGTCGGGTGAGACATGCACGCCATAGAACTCGTGGTCGTCGCCCGTGTTCACCACAACCACGACGTCCTCGGCTGCGACGACCTGAAGCAGCCCGCGCAGAAAACGCGCGGCTCCGACGCCGCCGGCGAGCGCGACGATCGGACTCGAATCGTGCGGCGGTCGACTCATCGGCGGCATGGCGCCGGCACCCAAAAGGCCGCCGCAGCACTGGAGTCGCGCGTCACGGCTCCGGATGCCGCGCGCGCTGGTCTTGGAGAGTCCGGAGCTCGGCCTGGAGCTTGGGTAGACGCAGGGCGATTTCGCGGAACTCGGGCCGAGTCGCAAGCTCGGGCGCGCCGGGCGCCGGCACCTCCGAGAGGAGTGTTTTCAAGGACTCCTCGTCGCCCGCGATCTGCCGCTCGAGTGCGGCGATGCGTGCGTCGAGATCGGCGGCGTTGGCGCGAGGTTCGACGGCGGCGAGGGCGGTCTTTTTGAGATTCTCGTCGGACGCTCGAGGCGCTTCCGCGCTTCCTGGCGGGCTTTCGGGAGCTACCTGGTCCGCGGGATTGCGCGTGGCGGGTATCGGCGCGGGGGTCGTGGTGGCCACGTCTGCGACTTTCTGATCCGCAGGCGGAAGTGAGGCTGCGCTGGTCGCCCCGACCCCTGGATCGGCAGGGGAGGGCATCGGTTGCGCGGCCGCCTGGGGAACTCCGGTCGCGGTGGGCTTCGCCGCTCCTGATTCGAGGACCGGCGCATCCACTGGAGGAGACTCGGTCGTCGCCGATCGAGTTGCAGCGTCCTCAGAGGCTTGGCTCGTGCTCGGGGCCGGGGAAGCCGCCGGAGACGCTTGGCTTGCCGCTCGAGTGATCGTGTCTCCCGCCGACGACCTGTTGACCCCTGATTCCGGTACGGCAGGCGGAGACGCCGCTGTCTGAGAGGTCGCCGGGGACGCGGCGACTGCGGACTCCGAAGCAGCGGCCGGCGGAGGTTCGGTTGCGACAGGTGAAGGGGTCGCCGTCGCGGGGGACTCCTGGGCAGCGGGCTCCGGTGGAGTGGTCGGCGGGGGCTCGGTCGCGACGGCCGGGACGCTGGGCGCCACGGGGGAGTTGGCGGCTGCGGGCTCCGGTGGGGCGCTGCGCGGGGGTTCGCTCACGGCGGGCGGGGCCGTCGTCGCCACTGAGGGCCGCGTGACCGCAGGCTCCGTGGAAGTTGGTGGGGCCTCCGTTGGGGGCGCTTTGAGGTTCGCCGTGGTCGGGGCATCAGGAACAGCCGATAGGGGCGAGGGACTCACAGCGGGTTTGCTCACCGCCGGAACCGGCGTAGCTGCTGCCGGGGAGCCGCTCACCGTTGGCCCCCGGTCCGCTGCAGAAGGAGTCGTCGCAGGGGCTGGCTCCCCGCCCGCCGGGGATGCGCTGGGAGAAGCCGCGGGCGAAGCGGCCGGAGCGGCTTCGGTCACCGCCGGCTGGGGCGCCGCCGCCGGAGTCACCTGCGTTGCATTGGTCGTCGGTGTGGCGCTGGAAGAGCCGCCGTTTGCCGCGGGGGTTGCCGCGGCCCCCCCGCTCGTCGTGGACGGATCTCCTGCCGCGGGCGCCGCATCGCGCGAAGCCCAACTCTCATGACCTCCGTTTTGCGCGTCGGAAGCGCCGGGCCGCAACTCGGTCACGAGCCCGCGCACGTCGCGCGGGATGCGGTCCTTGTTCGCCGTGTAGTGTGCGATGCCGTTCTCGTCGACCCATTTGTAGATGACCGGGCCGTTATCGGCGGCGCGCGCGTCGCGTGGCGGGGCTGGTGTGAGGAGGGCGGCCAGCAGCGTCGCGAGAAACACGAAGCGGGAAAGCATGCGCGCAATTCTTCTGGACCCCCCACCCCGCGTCAAGGCAACGCAGAAGATCGGGGATGTAGGCCGCGTGTGGCGCTCCATCGCGCCAGACTTCGGAGGCGAGCGAGGCCCCGCCAAGATCCCTCGGCGGCGCGCACTCCGCACCGGCGGAGCTGCACATGCGCCGGCGTTCAAAACCCTGCGAAGATCGTCGGCGTTCGCCGCGAGCGACCGCGGGGCCGAGGTCGAGCAGGACCGGCGAGCCCTTCTCGAAGCTCAGCGTCCCGTTCGGGAGACACCGCTTGGCGTAAGGGGCGTCGAGGGTTGCTTGGGAGTGCGAGGGCGCGGCCGGAACGCCTGTCGCGCTGCGAACGGACGGGCGCCCGAAAACCCCAGATTCAAAGGCCACGCGGGCGCTCGTGAGCGGCCTCCCGGTCGGGACCCGCGGTGGGATGGGCCTGACGCGCGGAGGATCCGGTTGCGCCATTCCCGCGCGGACGCGCAGCCTGGGCACGCGCGGCTCTGCCAGGCGCGCGGGGCGAGGGGCGGGCGAGGACGATCCCTGCGAGGCGGCGGTCGCGGACCGGGTCGCCCTTTTGGGAGAAACTCGGCGCGCGGCTCCACAACGACGCCCGGGTTTGCCGGGGGGGAGAAGCCCAACCCCTCTTCTTCGGCATTTCAGCGGTCTTTAGGGCTGGCCGATACGTCGGCGGGGCCGGGGCGCCGATCGCTACTGGGCGATCCGGCGGTAGCCGGCTTGCAAACGACCGGTCGGCCAGGCAGCCTGCGCCGTGTGGAACGTTCGGGGGGAAGAGGCCCGCGATGCTCTCGGGCTTCAACACCAACATCCGTCATCGCGGCGTCCTGTTCCACGTGCAGACCGAGGACAGCGGCCGCGCGCACCCGCATATCATCACCCACCTCTTCCATGGCGGGAACATCCTCTCGTCCGAGAAGCGGGGGTACGAAAACCTCCTCGCCGCCAAGGACTTGCCCGACGAAGTCAGGAGTCTCATGGAGGCCCAGCATAAGTCGATGCTGCAGCGGCTTCGTCGGGGAGAGTTCGACGGGCTGATCCGCGAACGCCTCGGTTCGGACGCGTTCGCGGATACCTCTGACACTGGGGCCACGACGCAGCCGGATGGTGCGGCCGCCCATGCAGCGCCCCGCGACGCTCCCCGGGTCGCGGATCCACTCGCGCGTGTATTTGGCGAGGGCATCGTCTCCCAAAAGCCCCTGGACGAGGTCGTGCTCGACTACCTCGTGGAGAGCGCTCGAAAGCGCAAGCGACCCACGCGGTGAGAAGCGGCTCGCGCGACGCGGAGTCCACCGGCGGTCGCGACGCAGCCCTCGTGCGGCTCTACCACGTCTCGAAATCCTATCTCGCGGGCACGTGGGCCCTGCATGACATCACGCTCGAGATCGGCAAGGGTGAGTTCGTGTTTCTGACCGGTCCAAGCGGCGCCGGGAAGACATCGTTGTTGAGGCTGATCTTCGCCGCGGAGCGCCCGAGCGATGGACAGATCTTGATCCTCGGCCGCAACGTCGGGCGTGCACGGGAGTCCGCGATTCCGCCGCTTCGCCGCCGGATCGGCGTGGTGTTCCAGGATTTCAAGCTGCTCCCGCGCCGCACCGTCGAGGAGAACGTGAAGCTGGCCTTGGACGTCGTCGGCACCCCCGCCCGGGAAGCACGCGCCCGCACGTTCGCGATCCTGAAGCAGGTCGGACTCCAGCACCGACGTCATCACCACCCCCTCTCGCTCTCCGGTGGAGAGCAGCAGCGGATCGCGATTGCCCGCGCTCTGGTCAACGAACCCGAACTTCTCTTGGCCGACGAGCCTACGGGGAACCTCGATCCTGAGATGGCGCTCGAGATCTTGGAGTTAATTTCGGGTGCCGCCGCCCGCGGCACCACCGTATTGGTCGCGACCCATGACCAAACGATCCTACGACGCTACCGGCGCCGGACGCTGCGGCTCGAGGGGGGTCGGCTCGTCGAGGACACGCCGGCTCCAGGGTCTCGGCCTTGAGCGATCCGCGCGCACTGCGCGCTCTTTCCGCCCGCGTCCTCTACTTCGGTCGTACTGCGCTGCGAGGCCTGCGGGCGAGTCCGCTCACGAGCCTGGTGGCGGTCCTCACGATCACGGTGACCCTTGTGCTGGCCGGCGCGTTCGCGCTGGTCGTAAAGAACATGCAAGGGCTGCTCGGGCGGATCGGCGAAGACGTCACCGTCACGGCCTATCTGGAGGACGGACTTGCCGACCAAGAGCGGGCCGCGTTGGAGGCGCGTGTCAAGAGCGTAGAGGGCGTGCAAGAGGTCGTATCCGTCTCGAAGGACGAGGCGCGGCGCCGCTTCGAGCGGGCCGGCCAAGGGCGAGCCGACCTTCTGCAGGCCCTGGGCGAAAACCCTCTGCCGGCGTCGCTCGAGATCTTGCTGGCGCCGGACCGCCGGAATGCAGAGGGCGTGCGCATCGTCGTCGAATCACTTCAAGGTCTCCCAGGGATCGCTGAGCTCGCCAATGCACAGGACTGGGTACAGGGCTACGCGGGCGCGCTGTCGCTCTTGCGAGCGGTCGGTGCAGGGCTCGGGATCGTCCTCGCTCTCGCGACGTTGCTCATCGTTTCGAACACGATCCGTCTGGCGGTCTACGCGCGCCGCGACGAGATCGAAATTCTAACACTGGTCGGTGCCAGCCGGACATTCGTAGCGATCCCGTTCCTGCTCGAAGGTGTCTTGCAAGGGGCGCTCGGCGGAGCGCTTGCGGTGGTCGGGTTGGCGGGCCTCTATCGGCTTGCACTCCCGAGCCTCGCCTCCGCACTCACCCTCGTGTTCGGTGACACGCCCCCGGCGTTCTTCGCGCCGTCCGAAATGCTTGTGCTGATCGCGGTAGGCGCATTGCTTGGGGTGGTCAGCTCGGGTGCATCGTTGGCCGGAGGCCGTCGGCAATGAGCGTGCGCCGCCCGCACTTCTACCCCGCGGCCGTGGGGCTCCTGGTCGCCGCCACGGCCGCCGCTCGCCTCGCCCTCGCCCTGCCTGCAGCCGAGACCCCCGGTCACGACTCCAAGGGGAAGGACCTCTCGGCGATCGACGCGCGGCGCGAGCGCTTAGACTCGTTCGAGCGTCGCGAACACGGCCTGCTCGAGACCCTCGAGGGCATCGACCGCGCGGCTTCGGACCTGTCCCAGGAGGTGAGCGGGGCGCAGGAGCGTGCGCGTGAGGCGCGGCAGGCCCTCGAGCTGGCGGAGCGAGTCGCGCGAGAAGCGGCAGAGCGCCAGGCGCTTACGCGCCGCGCCATGACCATTCGCGTGGTCGCGCTCTACAAGGCCGGATCGGTCGGACCCGTTCGGGCGATCTTCACGGCGAGCGGTCCCCGGGAGCTTCTGGCGCGGATGTACGCGCTGCAGAGCCTTCTCGAGCGGGACGCCGCCTTGGTCGCCCGCTACCGCCGAGAGGGCGAGCGGCTCGCGCGCGCCCGAGAGACCGCCCTCGCCGCGGCCGCCGAGCGTGACCGCGCCGCGCTTCGCCTGGTCCAAGGAAGCCGTGAGCTCGGCCTCGAGCTCGCTTCAAAGCAGGACTTGCTCAAGCAGGTTCGGACCGATCGGGCTCGGGAGCAGGCGGCGATCCAGGAGCTCGAGGCGGCGGCCCAGGCCCTCGAATCGACCCTCGACGGCCTGCGCGCAGGCGGGACGGCCCCGCCCCGCGAGCCCTCGGTGCGCTTTGAGAGTCTGCGCGGCCGACTCCCCGCACCGGTCGCTGCCCCCCTCGTCCAGCGCTTCGGCCGGGTCGTCGACGCCGAGTTTCGTACCGAGACCTTTCGCAAGGGCGTCGATTTCGCCGCGCAGCTCGGCCAACCCGTGCACGCCGTGGCCGATGGGGAGGTGCGCTATGCGGGCTGGTTCCGCGGCTATGGCAAGCTCGTGATTGTGGACCACGGGGAACAGTACTTCACCGTCGCCGGCCACCTCGATGAGATCCGGGTACAGGTCGGTGATCCGGTGCGGGCGGGAGACGTGATCGGCAGCGCCGGGGAGACGGGGTCGCTCGGCGGGGCGCTCCTGTACTTCGAGATCCGGCGCGGGAGCGAGGCGCTCGATCCGAGCGATTGGCTGGCCCCCTAGCCCGGGGTGTGCACTCTCTGCCATCATCTCCTCATCAAGCCGCTTGCTTGGCCCGCCGATGGCGAAGCCACGCGAATGGCCCGCATCCGGAGTCCACCCCTTCCATGCGCTTCGGCAAGTTCCGCCTCACTCTCACGTTTCTGGCTGGCGCCACGGCGGCGACGATCTTCTTCGGGGCCGTGGGTCCGGTCGGCAGCAACGCCGCGACCAACTACGACGACCTCTCGCTCTTTACCAACGTCCTGGACCTTGTCCGCAAGAGCTACGTCGAGCCGGTGGACGAGCACAAACTGGTCGAGGGCGCGATCCGCGGGATGCTCGCCGAGCTCGATCCGCACTCCTCCTACCTCGACCCTGAGGCGCACAAGGAGATGCAGATCGATACGAAGGGAGAGTTCTACGGGCTCGGGATCGAGATCTCGAAGCGCCAGGACGGGTTCGTCGAGGTGGTGTCGCCGATCGAAGGCACGCCCGCCGCAAAGGCGGGAATCAAGCCGCACGATCAGATCGTCTCGATTTGTCCCGACAAGCTGCCCCAAGGCTGGACCGAGCCGTGCAAGCTCACCAAGACGATGACGCTCTTCGATGCGGTGAAGATCATGCGCGGGCCTCGGGGGTCGAAGATTACCGTCAACATCTTCCGTGAAGGATTCGACCGGCCGCAGCCCTTCACCGTCCTGCGAGACGTCGTCAAGGTGGTTTCGGTGGATGGCCGGCTGCTCGAACCCGGTTATGGCTACGTGCGCATCCGCGCGTTTCAGGAGCGCACGGACCAGGACCTGCACGCGGAGCTCGACAGGCTCCGCGAGGAATCAAAAGGCGAACTGCACGGCGTCGTGCTCGACCTTCGGGACAATCCGGGGGGCCTGCTCGACCAGGCGGTGCGCGTCGCCGACACGTGGCTTTCCGACGGCCTCATCGTCTACACCAAGGGTCGCGTCGACAGTCAGCGCCAAGAATTCCGGGCGCGCGCAGAGGGCACGGAGCCGGGCTATCCGCTGGTGGTGATCGTAAACGGCGGGAGCGCGAGCGCTTCCGAGATCGTCGCGGGAGCCCTCCAGGACCAGGGCCGGGCGATGGTGGTAGGGACTCACACCTTCGGCAAGGGCTCGGTGCAGACCGTGTATCCCCTGGAAGATGGCTCCGGGCTGCGACTTACGACCGCGCTCTACTACACCCCCTCGGGTCGCTCGATCCAGGAGGTTGGTATCAGCCCCGACATCACCGTCGACGCGGCAACGCAGGTGGCGGCGGGGGATGCTCAGGAAGGGCCGCACCGCATCCGGGAGAAAGACCTCGAGCACCACTTCACGCAGGAAGACGCCAAGCCCGAAGCGCCCGCCCGGCCCTCG
>DAIOWK010000051.1:0-15171 GCA_036758525.1 Myxococcota bacterium | reverse complement strand
GTCACCGAACCGCTCACTTCGACGATTTGCGAGCGGATCTTCGCCTCAATCTCGCCGCTCTCGCCCACGATCAGGGTGTTCTCGCTCGAGATCTCCCCCACGAACCGGCCATCGATGCGGACACAGTCCTTGAACGAGAGCTTCCCTTCGAACTCGGAGCCCTGGTCGATGAAGGCGGTGAGCCCGCTGCCCGAACTCGCCGACGGAACGGACGGCGACAAGACACCAAATTCACTGGTCCCCTCGCCCTTTCCGCCGCGACCGAACGTAAGCGCCATACAGGGCCTCCTCGTGGCAATGGAGCGCAGATCGGCCGAGGGTGCGCGGGACTTGAGGGGGCGCCTGCGGGGCGCCGGAGGCGCGGACGGGAGCGTCGATCTCTTTAGATAGGGATCCGGGCCTGCACCGGGGGACGCACCTGAAAGGGCTTCACCAGCAGCGCTCCCGCGATGAACCCCCCCACATGGGCCCACCACGCGACGCCTGCGGCGCCGCTCCCCTGCTGCGTGCCGGACAGGATCTGCATCGCGAACCAGACCACGAGGAGCACGGCCGCAGGCAGATAGACGGTCCAGAGGAAGCCAAACACGATCAGGGTTCGGATCCGCGCCGTCGGGTAGCTCACCGCGTACGCCCCGAGCACACCCGCTACCGCGCCACTGGCGCCGATCACGGGAACCGACGATTCCGGTGCGGTCGCCACCTGTGTGGCCACCGCGACGAGACCACAAAAGAGATAGAAGGCGAGGTAGCGCCCGTGGCCCAGGAGATCCTCGATGTTATTCCCGAAGATCCAGAGGTAGAGCATGTTGCCCGCGACGTGCAGGAAGCCCGCATGGAGAAACATCGAGGTCAAAGGGGTGATCCAAGTTCGCAGGTGGGGTCGTGGCGCGAGGAGCGCCCGCGGAACCACCGCGAAGCTCTCAATGAATTTCTCAGCCGCACCGTGCGACCGAGGACCCTGAAGGGAGAGCTCGTAGAGGAATGCGGCCACGTTGAGCGCGACAAGCACGATGGTCACTGTCGGGGCGATGCGGGTCGGCACGTCGTCCCGCAGAGGGAGCATGCTCTCGAGTATGGAGGCCGCCTTCTGGCCGGGCAATGCGCGCTAGACTCCCGCGCCCATGTCGACCGAGCAAAAGACGGACGCGCAGACCTGCACCCCTGCGGAGACACCCCTTGAGCGGGCCCTCGCAACCGGTCGCGTGCACTCCGCGTACTTGCTCGCGGGGCCGGGCCCGGCGCCGGCAGCAGCGGCCCTCGACTTCGTGCGTGCCCTTGTCTGCGTGGGGGACCCGCCTCGGCCCTGCGAAAGCTGCCCCTCCTGTCGGCGCTCCGCCGGGGATCGCGGCGAGATCGCGCTCGATGGCTCCGGAAAAAAGGGACCGCTCTACCGTCACGTGGGGGATCACCCAGACCTCCTGTGGCTCGGCCGCGGGCAAGACGACACGCGGGTGCGCATCGCCCAAGTGCGCGCGCTCCAGGCCGCGCTGCACTTGCGGTCCTACGAGGGGCACTGGCGCTCGGCGGTGATCGAAGACGCCGAGTGGCTAAACGCGGAGGCACAGAATGCGCTGCTGCGGCTCCTCGAAGAGCCGCCGCCGCGCACGGTCCTCGTGCTCGTCGCGGCGAGCGCCGCAGGTCTCCTCGCGACGCTCCGCTCCCGCTGCCAGCGCGTGCGTTTTCCGCTCCCCGACACCGACCCGTGGCGATCGCCCAGTGCTTCCGACGACGCTCGTGAGCTGATCCTCCGCATCGAGCAGATTGGGGCAGCGTCGCTCCCCGAGCTTCTTGACTGGGCGGAGGAGTACCGCGGCGCGCGCGCGGACGCTTCGCGCGCCGTAGAGCTACTCCTCGAAGCGGGCGGTTCGTGGCTGCGGGAGCGGGTGCGCGCCGCGGCCTGCGAGGCGGGAGGGGACCTAAAACCTGCCCTCGAGGCCTTCCAGGTGCTGCGTGCCGCCCGTCGCTCCCTCCTTTCGCGCAACGCCAACCCGCAGATGGTGGCGGAGCGGGCGCTCCTGGCATTGCACGAGGGGACGAGATGAGCCGGACCTTCTACGTCACCACCCCGATCTACTACGCGAACGCGGAGCCGCACATTGGTTCGACCTACACCACCGTCGTGGCCGACACGCTCTTGCGCTGGCACCGGCTGTGCGGGGAGGACGGTTTCTCGGTGAGCGGCACCGATGAGCACGGCGAGAAGATGGTGGAAGCGGCGGCCAAGCGTGGGGTCGACCCGGCGCTCTTCACCGCGGCCATCTCCGAAAGCTTCCAGCGCATCTGGGCCGAGCTTGGAATCGCGCCGAGCCGTTTCGTGCGCACGACCGAATCCGCCCACAAACGGAACGTGCAGGAGATCCTGCAACGCGTGTACGACGCCGGGTGGATCGAGCTGCGCGAATACGAGGGCCTTTACTGTGTGGGTTGTGAGCGGTTCTTGACCGAGCGCGATCTTGTGAACGGAGTGTGCCCGGACCACGAGCGCGCCCCGGAGCCGCGCCGCGAGATCAACTATTTCTTTCTCATGAGTCGGGAGTTTGGCTGGCTGCGCAGCAACCTCGAGAACCGTCCAGACTTTCTCAGGCCCGAGCGCTACCGGAACGAAGCCCTCGCCATGCTTCGGGACGAGAGCGGTCTTGGCGACCTCTCGATTTCACGGCCCAAGACCCGCCTCGACTGGGGCATCGAGCTCCCGTTTGATCGCGATCACGTCTGCTACGTCTGGTTCGATGCCCTGATCGCCTACCTCACCGGAGCAGGCTATCCGGACGATCCCAAGTTTCCGGCACGCTGGGCGAGCGCAGAGCACCTGATCGGGAAGGACATCCTGAAACCGCACGCCATCTTCTGGCCGATCATGCTGAAGGCGATCGGCCTCGAGCCGCCGCGGCAGATCCACGTGCATGGTTTCTGGAACGTCGACGACCGCAAGGTTTCGAAGAGCCTCGGCAACATGATCTCTCCGCTCGCGATGCAGGCGAAGTATGGCTTCGAATCGTTCCGCCACTACCTGCTGCGCGAGATGAGCTTCGGCCTCGACGCAAACTTCAGCGAGGCGGCCCTGGTCGAGCGGGTGAATGCAGACCTCGCCAACAATCTCGGGAACCTGGTGAGCCGAACGCTGAATCTCGTGGACCGATTCTGCGGCGGAACGATCCCCGCGGCGGAGCCTCTCCCGCCAGGGGCGGTGGCTCTCGCGGAGCGCGAGCTCCGCCAGGCCGCGACGAGAACGGCGGATGCGGTAGACACCCACCTCCGCGCCGTGGAGCCCCACCGCGCGCTCGAGACGATCTTCGGGCTCGTCTCCCTGGTGAACCGCTTCGTCGATCTTTCAGAACCGTGGAAGGCGGCCAAGGACCCCGCACGCGTGAGCTCCGTCGGCCCGGCTCTGGCCGCTTCCTGCGAGGCGCTGCGCGTGATCGCGCTCCTGCTCGCAGCCTTCCTGCCCGAGGCCGCACAAAGGATCGTCGAGCGGCTCGGCATCCCCGAGGCGATCCGCGCAGCGCAGCTCCCGAAGGACGCACGCCACTGGGGTCAGCTTCCCGTCGGGTCCGCGGTCCACAAGGGGGACGCACTCTTCCCTCGCCTTGAGCCCCTGGCCGAGCTGGGCGGAACGTGACCGAGTTGGTGGGAGGGCAAGGCGCACCCTCTGCGGGTTGGATCGATTCCCACGCCCACGTGACAGCGCGGGAGTTCGACGCGGACCGCGGGGCGATGCTCGAGCGTGCGTGGGCCGCGGGGGTCGAGGCGATCGTTGCAATTGGTGCCGGATACGGCGTAGAACACAACGCCCTGGCGCCGGCCCTCGCTGCGACACATCCCCGCGTGGTCGCGACCGTCGGCGTCCACCCCCATGACGCCGCCGACTGGGGTGAGCAAGCGAGCGCGCGGGTGCGCGCATGGCTTGAGCTCCCCCGGGTCGTAGCGGTGGGGGAATGCGGCCTCGATTATCACTACATGCGGGCGCCGCGCGAGGTACAGCGCCAGGCCTTCGCCGAGCAGGTCTCCCTGGCACGGGAGAAGGCTCTACCGGTCTCGATTCATGTGCGGGGCGACGACACGCGCGCCTACGACGATCTGCTCGAGATCTGGCAGAGCGAGGGACAAGGCGACGTGGAGGGCGTGCTGCACTGCTACACGGGAACGCTCGAGTTTGCCCGCCACGCGATTGCTCAGCAGCTTTTGGTTTCGTTCTCCGGGATTCTCACCTTCAAGCGCGACCGCGGGCTGCGCGAGGTCGCGGCGAAGCTCCCGCTCTCCGCACTCCTCGTGGAGACCGACTCGCCCCTGCTGGCTCCCGAGGGCTTTCGCGGCCGGCGCAATGAGCCCTGCCACGTCGGGCGGGTGGGCGAGGTGCTGGCCGCGGTCAAGAGCGTGGCCGTTTCCGAGGTCGCGACGGCCACGGCGGCCAATGCGCGGCGGCTGTTCCGCCTGTCGGAAGGGGCAGCGCCTTGAACGATCCCTCGCCCGAGACGGCGCTGATCCTCGAACTCGCGCTCCGGCTCGCGCGTGCCGCCGGCGCGCTCCAGCGGAGCCGTTACGAGACCGTCCTCACCATCGGCACAAAGAGCGCTCCCGTCGATCTCGTGACCGAGGTGGATCGCGCATGCGAACGCCTGATTGTGGATGAACTCGCCGTGGCTCGGCCCGAGGATGCGGTCGTGGCCGAAGAGGGAAGCGGTACCGACCGCTCGAGTGCCACCTGGCGCTGGATTGTGGACCCGCTCGACGGCACCGTAAACTATGCCCACGGCTATCCACGCTTCTGTGTCTCCATCGGTGTCGAGCGGCGCGGGGTTCGCAGGGTGGGCGTGGTCCACGATCCCCTTCTCAACGAGACCTTTCATGCCACACAGGGCGGAGGCGCCTTCCTAAATGGCAAGCCGATCCATGTCTCGAAGGAAGACGAACTCGGGCGCGGGCTCTTTGCCACGGGCTTCGCGTACGACGTGCACCGCAGCCACGACGACAACCTCGCCAGCTGGGCAGCCTTCGTGAAGTCCGCGCGCGCCGTGCGCAGAGACGGCAGCGCCGCTCTGGACCTGTGCTACGTCGCGTGTGGTCGATTCGAGGGCTACTGGGAGCAGAAGCTGCATGCCTGGGACGTCGCGGCGGGCCAGCTCCTGGTGGAGGAGGCCGGGGGGCGCTGCAGCGATTTCGGCGGGGGACCCGTACCACCGGACGGCAACCCGATCGTTGCGAGCAACGGCCGAGTGCATGAACAGATGCTCGCGCTCCTCCGCTCGGTGCGTCGCTAGGGGGACTTTGGCGCGGCCTCTTGCTGCGTCGTCGGCGGGAAGACGTCCTCATTCCCGCCCCCTTGGCCTTCGCCTGCTCCCGGCGGCAGCTCGCCCGGCGCCCCCGGCCCGCCTGCCGCGGCCGCTGCACCCTTTGGAGGCTCCTTCGACACGAACTTCTCCCGCCACACCGCGAGGTTCCCCGGGATATGCTCGGCGAGCTCGGGGGCAAGGCGATAGAGCGTCTCGCTCTTCGCCGACTTCGCGGCCGCACCTTGCGCGTCGCTCGTCCCGATCTCGACGTCCGCCAAGAGCGGTGCTTCGCCGGAGGGGGGCTTCGCGCCGAGCACACGCATCGTGACCTGCGGCGGGGCGAGGCCACGCTCCTTCAATTCCGCCTCGGTCGGGTGGTCGCTCACGATCCCCACCGCCCGTAGGTGCGAAAGCTCCGCCGCGAGGCGCACGGCCTTCCCCGGCACCAGGGGCTCGGCATTCGACGTCCAGCCCGCGTCGCCCCGATCGAGCGCAACCACCACAGGGGGCTTGCCCGCTTCTTGCTGGAATGCGAGCTCAATGCGGTTCGCGTCGGAGGGCGAGAAGCGAGACACCTCCTTGAATCGGTAGGCGGCGACGTCTCGGGGAAACTCCGCGATGCGCTCCGTCGCGACCTCGTAGACACTGCCGTCGCCGGTCCGCAAGGCGCGCCGCTTCGGGTTGCTCGGAAGCGGCCCGCCGAGCTTCAAGGTGAAGCTTGTGGGGGGCTCGCCTTGAGCCGGGGACTGGCCCGAGAGTGCGAGCGTCACTTCTGGCTTCGCCAGGGCCATTGCATCGTCCGATGCGGGAGCGTCGATGAATCCATCGGCGCGTAGATAGCTCGCGTCGGAAAGCAGCTTGTCCACCGTATCGTCGTCGGCCGGTCCCTCGAGCGGAGAGGTGACGCGCCAGACACCGTCCTTTTTTTTCAGCACCACGCCACCGCCGTTCCAGCCGACTTCGATCTGATCGATGCTGTTCCGGTCGAAGCGCAGCACGCGGTGTTCACGCAGGTCATCCAGGCTTTTTTGAAAGGTGGTCGCGCGGTATGTGGGGACCGTATACACATTCTTCGCGTCTGCCGTCGAGGCGTAGGTGTTCGAGCCCACGGGCGTGGTCTTTCCGATGCGCAGCTCGTGCTCGACGCCCTTCGCACGGAAGTTCACGAGCCTCGCGGAGTCACCGAGACCGTAGACGTCCGGTGCCTGCGGGTCGGGGATCGTCTCCTGGCTCGAGATCTCCGCGAGTGCGCTCGCCATGCCGTCGAGCGCGACGGGATCGCCCGGCGCAACCGCCGGCTTCTTGACCCGCCAGCTCCCCGCCTCGCGCACCACCTCTGCGGTCTTCCCTTCGGTCGTGGTAAGAGAAATCGCATCGATGTCGCTCACCTCGACGCCGGGGAAAAGTCGTTTGGCCTTGGCCTCGGTCTCCTTGCGCTGATCGGCGCCGCGAATCTCGTGGAGATAGACGAAGGCGCCTAGGCCGGCGGCGAGAAGAAAAAGCAAGAAGGTGACGCGCGGGCTCATCTCAATCCGACTCCGCCCGGCTGCGACAGCGCATCTTGGCGACCGCTGCGGCGCGCATTCGGCCTAGCGCCCCGGCGCGCGCCGGCGTGACCACCACGCGAACACTCCCGCGAATGCGATCGCTTCGGGCAACACGAAGAGCGAGAGGAAGCGGATCGTCACGAACTCTCGGCTGGAGAGCTGCCTCAGGCGAGACGCCCGGGCCTGGTTCGGCCGGATCGCGATGGACTCGACGTCCCCCACCAGCCAGTTCACGGAGTTCACGAAAAGATCTCGATTCCGGTAGCTGTCGATGAGCTGGTTCGAGACGAAATCGGAGTCTCCGAAGACGACAAGTCGCGGCTCCCGCGACTTGTCTTTCGCCGCCTCTTGGTCCGCTCCTTTGGGGACGGAGGGCGTTCCTGCAACCGCGATGGTCACCGGTCCTGCCAGATCGTCCGGCCCGCGCTCCGCGATCCCTTTGTTGAAGAAGGTATCCAGGTCGCGCTCGGCCCACGAGTTCGCGCCCGACTTCACGAGCTCCGTGAAGCGGCCCTTGGCCTCGTCCGTCGGACGCACGCTCCGCGCGAGGTAGAAGAGAGCCACCTCGCGTAGCCCTTGGGTAATCGGGTGCTTTCCGTACTCCTGTGCGAACACCATCTCGGGCCGGCCAAGCACGCTGAGCTCGCGGTCCACGATGACATCGTCGCCTGCCCGGACACCCCATTTCACCAGGTCGCCAGGGAGATCGGTCTTGGCCCGCGGATCGAGCAGCGCAAGCACAGCCCCGCCCTGGCCGAGGTAACGCTCGAGCGCCGTGTGCTCCTCGGGCATGAGCGGGCGGGTCGGGCCGGCGATGATGACCGCCGCTGCATCGGGCGGTACCTCGCCCTTTGCCGGCAACAGGAGCTGTTCAATTTGGTAGTTCTCGCTCTTCAAGGCGTCGGCGGCCTGCGCCATTCCTTCTTTCCCGTCGGCACCCTCCCCCTGAATCGGCCGCTCGCCGTGACCTTCCAGGAAGTAGACTTTCTTTGAGCTGGCCCGCGTGAGCTTGACGAGGGCATTCGTGAGTTTCTCCTCGTTCAGATCGCCACGCATGATCTCGACCGCATCGGAGCCTCGTGCAACGCGCACGAGTCCTCCCGAGAGCTTCTCCGCGGAGATGCCGAACTTCTCCACGAGATCCGGCCGAGAGGTCGGATCGGCAAACTGCACCTTGAAGTGCGGGCTCACATAGGAGTAGCGGTCTAAGAGCTCGCGCACGGACGGCGCGTCGAGCGCGGCGATGAAGGCCGTGACGTCGACGTCTTCGTTCATCCCCGCGAGCACCTTCTGCGTCTGCTCGGTCAGCGAGTGGACGTGCTGCTCGCTCGCGTCGAAGCGTTTGTGGTAGCGCGTCGAGAGAAACCCGAGCATGCCGAGGATGGCGATTGCGAACGCGGTGGAGAGGATCGCACTCGTTCCGTACCTGCCCGCGCGCCGCGCCTCGCCCGAGCGTAGGCGTTCGCGCAAGGTGTCGAGGTTGGTGACGAGCGCGCCCAGAAGAAGAGCGACGCCGATAATCAGATTCCCGAACACCCACCACACTTCCCCGCCGAACTCGCCGCCCGCCGCGAGAAGAAAGACCGAGAGCAGCGCGAACACGATCGCCACGAGTCCCATCGGACCCAACAGGGATCTCATCGCCAGCGCACCGATTCGACCGCGGCTTTCGCGAGCAGGAGGAAGCTCCCGATGAGCACGGCGAAGTAGACAAGGTCTGTGGTGTCGATGAGACCCCTCATGAGCTGCTCAAAATGGTCGGAGGACGAGAGATAGCGTAAGAAGGCCGAGAGGCTGTTGGCCGCTCCCATGGGGCCGGCCGCCGCGCCGAGATCCGCCAGGAAGGAAAGCATCCACAGCAAGAGCAGGAGCACGACGCCGAGCACGAACGCGATCACCTGGCTTCGCGTGAGCGACGAAGCAAAGGCGCCGATGGCCGTGTAGGTGAGACCCACGAGGAGCAGACCCAAGAGGCCTGCCGCCGTCTTGGGTACTTCAGGGTCGCCGTAGATGAACAAAAGCACGGGAAAGAGAGCCACCATCGCCACCAGGATCACCACAAAGGCGGCGGCGGCCAGGTATTTGCCGAGCACGATCTCCCAGATCGTGACCGGGCTCGTCAGCAAGAGCTCGTCGGTCCCGTTCGCCTTCTCCGCCGCAAACAGGCCCATGGTGATTCCAGGAATTAGGAACAAGAGCACCACGGACATGACACCCAGGAAGGGCGCAATCACCCAGTCGTTCAGGTTCATCTCCCGGAGCTGATCCAGGAGCTGAAACTGCTGGTTCCGGATCAGCACTTCGCTGAACTGCAGCACACTCGACAGGAAGAAGAAGCCCGCGAGCACGGCAAACAGGGTGAGCACGACGTAGGCGACGGGCGACACGAAGAGCGACTTGAGCTCGCGTCCCGCGATGGTGCCGACGTGCTTCATGTGCTTGCCGGGGCGGGCGCGAGATCCCGCGCGGTGTGCTGAGCGAACACCTGCTCGAGGCTGCGGCCCCCCTGCGTGAGCTCGGTCAGGGGCGAATCGACCACCTTGCGCCCGCGGTGGATCAAGATGACGCGACGACAGATGGCCTCGACTTCCGGCAAGATGTGGGTGGACAGGATCACCGTGTGCTGGGTCTCGCCACCCTTCGGTGCCGCCAAGTCTGCGATGAGCCCCCGGATCTCGCGGATCTGGGTCGGGTCGAGGCCGACCGTCGGCTCATCGAGGATCAGCACGGGGGGCGAGTGGACGATGGCCTGCGCGAGACCGACACGCTGGCGGAAGCCCTTCGAGAGCGCCCCGATCACGCGGCGGCGCACCTCCGCGAGTCCGCAGCGTTCCAGCGCCCGCGACACCGCTTCCCGACGATCCTTGCGCGGCACGTCCTTCAGCTTTGCGACGAACAAAAGGTAGCCCTCGACGTCCATCTCCGGGTAGAGCGGAGGCGATTCGGGCAGGTAACCCACGCTGCGCCGCGCGGCGAGCGGATCCTCGAACATGTCGTGGCCGTCGATCACGGCCTGGCCGTCAGTCGGCGGCAAAAACCCGGTGAGGATCCGCATCGTCGTCGTCTTGCCGGCGCCGTTGGGACCGAGGAACCCCGTCACCTCCCCCTGCGCCACGTCGAAGGACACATGGTCCACGGCGAGGAGATCGCCGTAGCGCTTCGAGAGATCCTTCGCGGCGATCATCGCGGGCTCCCCTTGGTGAGACCGTGCAAGAAGATGTCCACCACGGTGCGCGCCACCTTGAGGTAGTACTCGCTTTCGGAGGGGGCCTTCTCTTCAATCTTGATGAGGTCCAGCACGAGACTCGTGATCACAATCTCGAGGGCACCGATAAACACGTAGCAAGCCACGTCGGGGTCGAGATCGGGTCGCAGCTCCCCTGCATCTTGCCCGGCACGCAGAATGCGGGCCACGCTCTGGAAGAGGAGACCTACGGCGCGGATCTGTCCGGGCTCGGCGAAGCGCGAGGTGCGCTGCAGCTCGAGGACGAGCACCTTCACCCACTCCGGCCGCACGCGGTAGGCGTTCAGCATGAGGGCCGCGATGGAGACGAGCTTGTCCTCGACGGAGGTGTCGCGGGCGGCGATCTCGTCCACGAGCTCGAGGAAGCCGCTCCAGCGCTCATCGAAGATGGTGCGAAGGATCTCTTCTTTGTTGGTGAAGTAGTGGTAGACGAGGCCATAGGCGATATCGGCCTCGCGCGCGATATCGGAGACGCGACAGCCGTGATAGCCCTTGCGCGCGAAGACCTTGATCGCGGCGTCGAGGATCAGCGCCCGCTTGTCCCGCCTCACGCGAGCAAGACCAGGCGCGGCCGGCTGGAGCACTGCGAGCGGTTGTCGAGCCATGCGCTTACGAACCCAGTGTCCTCTGCCCAAGTGGGCGGCGGAATCTACCCGGGGACGCGCTCGGGCGTCAAGCAATCCACATCGCAGGTCCGCGCGCCTGCTTCAGTATCCGTTCAGGCCCGCAATCGCGCGAGCGGCCCGAAGGCGCTGGCGGCTCTGTCCCCCCGCAGGAGTGAGGGATATGCTTGGCCCTCGTGACGGTCGCCTCCTCCGCTCTTACGTTCGCCTCCGCCCTGGCGCTCGCCCTCCTTCTGGCGGGGCCGGGCCGCGCGCTGGACGAGCCGACATCGCACGACCTTTCAGCCGATGCAAGGTCTGCCGAATCCGATGCAAGGGCGCACGCCGCGTTGCCCATCATGTGTGCCCCGCGCCGCGGCTCGCCCGCCGGCGCGGCTGC
Source organism: Myxococcota bacterium (assembly GCA_036758525.1). GTDB lineage: Bacteria > Myxococcota_A > UBA9160 > UBA9160 > UBA9160 > UBA9160. Next base: position 4,105 of record DAIOWK010000051.1, on the reverse strand, counting down.
GGGATTCGGGCTCGCAATCGCGGCGGCGGCCGTGCTCTCCCGCCGGCGGATGGACGGGCTTCGCTGACCCTCGCGCCGCCCCTCTTTGACAGCGAGCCCGCCCCCCTCGCGGCCGCTTCCGCTCCGCAAAGGCTTGGCACCCATTCCCCGAGGGCCCATCCGTGAAGATCGCGCTCGTGGTCGAGCGCTTCCGGCCGGCCGCAGGGGGGGTTGAAAACGTCGCGTGGAGTGTTGCTCACGGCCTCGCGGCGTCCGGAGACGAGGTGGTGGTCCTGGCCCGCGAGGCGGACCCGGCTTCGGCGGTGCCGACGGAACGCCTGCGGGTTCCCCGGGGCTGGCAGCCTTTGCGCGTCCTTTCCTTCTCCTACGCGGCCGCACGCGCTTCGGAGAGGCTGCGCCCCGACCTCGTGCATTCGTTCGCGCGCACCCTGCACCAGGACGTGTATCGTGCCGGCGGCGGCAGCCATGCCGATTATCTCGAGCGGCGCCATGGAAGCGCGGGGAGCCTCTTTCGCCGCCTCTCGCCACGGCATGCGACACTTCTGTGGATCGAATCCCGCATCTTCAGGGACTCCTCTCAGCTCGTGCAATGTAACTCCGAGATGGTCCGCCGCGAGATCCGGAGACGCTACCGCGTGTCCGACGAGCGAATGCTTGTGATCCCGAACCCCGTCGACCTCGAGCGCTTCCACCCCAGGCGCAGGGTGCCCCTCGATGCGGAGGGACCGGTCTGGCTCTTCGTGGGCGCGGGCTTCCCGCGCAAGGGGCTCGACACCGCGATCCGCGCGCTCGTCGCGGCGGGCGCGAGCCAAGCACAGCTGTGGGTGGTGGGGCGGGATGAGCCCGCCCCCTTCCGTGCCCTTGCCGAGCGTTTGGGAGTCGCAGACCGGGTGCGCTTTCTCGGCGCGCGCGGCGATCTTGAAACGCTCTATGCATCGGCCGCCGCGCTCCTCTTGCCCACGCGGTACGACGCGTTCTCCAACGTGTGCCTCGAGGCCGCAGCGAGCGGCATCCCCGTCGTGACGAGCGGTGCCAACGGCGCGGCGGAGCTGATACGACCTGCCCCGACCGTCGACGAGGCCGCTTTGTGCAGCTTCCCGGGTACGCTGGGTCCCGCGCAGGCCGGCTTTGTGGTCGAGGACCCGGAGGACGTTTCTGGCTTCGCCAAGGCGCTCGATGCCCTTGGCTCGCCGGAGCTTCGGGCGCGGCTCGGGCACGCGGCGCGTGTCGTCGCCGAACGGCACTCCCTTTCCGCGCACGTGGCCGCCCTTCATGACCTCTACGCACGGGTGCGACGCTGAGCGCCCGGCCGCGCTGGGAGAACGGTGCTCCTGCCGTGCGCGCCGACGTGGAGGCGTGGCTGCGGGGAGAGAGCGCCTCTGGCGCCCACCCTCCGGCGGAGGTCCTCCGGGACAATCCCCGCCGCCGCCTGGTTCGCCTTCCCGCTTCCGGTGGATGCAGCCTTCTCGTCAAGCAGTTTCGCCTCGGCACGGGGCGCCACGCCCTGCGCGAAGCGTTGAAGGAGTGGATCGGGCGCTCGCCTGCCGTGCGCGAGTGGCGGGCCCTCCTCGCGCTCCGCGCCGCGGGGGTTTGCGTCCCGGAGCCTCTCGCGCTCGCCCGCCTCGCGGACGGCGACCGCCTGCTCGTGCTGCGCTTCGTCGCGGGCCGCCCCCTGAAGGACGCGCTTCGCGCCCCGAAGAAAGAGCGGCGCCGCCTGCTTTCGCTGCTCGGGACGCGCATCGCCGCGCTCCACGCAGAGGGATACGTCCACGGAGATCTCCACCACGGGAACATCGTGGTGGGCGAGAGCGGACCGGTCCTGCTCGATCTCCAGCACGCACGCCGGTCACGGCGGAGGCGCCGGCGCCTGCGCGATCTCGCGCACCTCGACCATGCGCTCTCGTACATCGCGTCGCGGACAGATCGCTTGCGCATGCTGGCCGCAGCGCTCTGCCTCGCGCATCCCCTGGACGCTCCCGGGCGCGGGCTCCTGCGCGAGCTCGCAGGCCTCACCCAAGCACGCGCCATGGCCCATGCGGAAAGCCGCACCCGGCGCTGCCTTCGGCCTGGACGGGCCTACGCACGAATAAGTCATCTGTCATGGCACGGGCTGCGCGCAAGCGACGTCGTGCCTTCAGAGCTGATCCAGGCGCTTCGCACCCACGCCGAGGCAAGCTCGGCGCCGGCGGTCGTGAAGCGCGACAAGCGCGCCCTCGTGACCGCCGTCCGGCTCGGCACACAGGCCGTGATCGTCAAGGAGCACCGAGCGCGAGGTCTCGGGCGAGCGCTTGCCGATCTTCTGCGCGGCTCGGCGGCGTGGCGCGCCTGGCGTGGCGGCCACGGCCTACTTCACCGCGGAATTGGAGCCGCGCGTCCCCTCGCCTTCCTCGAGCGCCGCGTCTTCGGAGTTCCCACCGCTTCGCTGGTGGTGCTGGAGGACCTGCGGCCCGACTGGCCCGCGGACTGTCCCCCGCCGGGCACCGACTTGGCGAGCGTCCTCCCGGCGCTGGGGCGGCTTGCGGTGACGCTCCGTCTGCAAGGCGTCGACCACGGGGATCTCAAGGGAGGCAACGTCTACCTGCGACAAGGCCCTCGTGGGATTCCTGAGGCACGGCTCATCGACCTCGAGAACGTCGTCTTCCGCCGGCGTGTGGGCGAGCGCAGCGGAATCCGGGCCCTGGCACAGCTCAACGCGTCGCTCCCGGACACCTACCCTGCGCCGGCGCGCTGCGCGGCGTTCGAGCTGTATGCACGCGCGGCTCCCTTCTCCGTCGGACGGGAGCAGGCACGCTCGTCGATCATCACGCAAAGCCTCGCGCGCAGACACCGCTGGACAGGGAAAGGCTGTGGAGAGGCCGAGAGAGAAATCCAACTGGCCGGGGAGGAAGGAACCCCGCGCTAGCGCGGGCTCAAGCCCGGTGCACCTTCAGCCACTGGAAGTAAGCGCTCGAGTTGGGAACGCGGCCCCCTTTGCCGAGCTCGTAGGAGAAGCTGCGCTCGCCCGGGGCGCTCCCGAGAATCCCTTTGAAGGACTCGATCTTTCTCGGCGGATCTTCAGGATTTACACCATGGAATACGAGCTCGACCCGCGGCCGCGTCTCGAGAACGTTCAAGACGAGAGCACCAAGGGTGAAGAGCTTGCCGATGCCCTCCACCGCCTCGACGGAGAAGCACGGAGTCTCGACTTGAGAGAGCTCGAATCCGTACTCAAGACGCATCGCTCAACCCTCGCTCGGGCGCGTTGGAGAGCGCAGCGTGACCGGCAGGGGTGGAGGTGTCAAGCCGCAGTGCGGTGCGCTGAATCAGGGCTTCCCGCCGCCCTCACCCGCCTGCTCGAGGGTCTTTAGTCGCTCCATCAGCTCTTCACGGCGGACCACGCCCTTTTCGATCAAGAGCTGGGTGAGCCCACGCAGGATGAGCCGGGTCGGGACCTCGCGCGGCTTCGCGCCCGCCGCGCCCTCCGCCGCTGCGTGGGGGGTGGCGTTTGCCAACCCGGCGAACAGTGCCGCCGGCTCATCCAGGATGAGCTCAGGCTCTGGCGCTGCTGCAGGCGGGGCGGGCCGCCGTGCTAGCGGGGGCGGGCTCGGGGCCACGGGTGGATCGAGCACGGGCGCTGTGTCCCCAGGTTCGAACAGTGTCTCCGCGATAGAGCTCGACTCTTCGGGTTCGCCCGTGCCACGGTGGCGGTAGGTCCGTGCGATGGCCTCCCGCAGCTCGCTCGGCCCGACCAGAACCGGCTTCACCTTCATGCCGATCCGGAATGAAAGCTCATCGAGAGCTTTAAGGTCTGAGGGGTCTTCGATGCCGAGGTAGAGCGTGTTGGCCCCGCCCTCGCGTTTGGTGAAGAGGGGGAGGCAGCCATACTTCTCTGCGAGCTCGGCGGGGACGAGGCCCAGGGTTTCGGGCGAGGGCTTCTTGTCGGCCAGCCGAACGACCGGGACGTTCAAGACCTTGGAGAGCACGCGGACGAAGTCCGCCTCTTGGAGGAAGCCAAGCTGAACGAGCGCTCGGCCGAGGCGCCCACCCCAGCGCTGCTGCTGGGCAAGACCCGCCTCGAGCTGAAACTCGTCGATGAGGCCCGCTTGGACGAGGACTTCGCCGATCT
>DAIOWK010000050.1:0-15313 GCA_036758525.1 Myxococcota bacterium | reverse complement strand
TTTGAGAGCACAAAGTCGACGAGCCGGTAGCGGCCGCCGAAATAGACCGCAGGCTTGCTGCGCTCCCGGGTGAGCGGCCAGAGCCGCCGACCTTCGCCGCCTGCGAGAACCAGTGCCAGATGGCCGCGCAAGACTGTTGTCCTCCCGGAATAGCGGGGCCTGGCGCGGAGCCGCTGTCTCCCCGTGTAGAGTGGAGAAAAGCATCTCCGGCGGGCCTGCGCTAGGTAATCGCCCGGCGCCGCTCTTGGAGCTTCGCAGTGCGACTGTTGAACAACTTCGGCACCATCGACGCGCTCGACATCGTGTTCGTGTCGGTGGTGCTCTACGTCGGGATCGTAGCGCTGCGCTCAGCCCGAGCAGGCCCAGCCCTGGGCGGCATCGGCATCCTGGTCACCGCGTACCTCGGCGCTCGCCAGGTGGGAATGCAGCTCACCGCCTGGCTCTTCCAAGGCTTCTTCGCGGTCCTCGTCATCGTCCTGGTCGTGATCTTCCAAAGTGAGCTGCGTCGACTCTTCGAGCGAATCGCGGCGGTAGGTCTGCGGCGCGGGCGTGCCGATGAGCCCCATCAACAAACTGCGGACGCGCTCGTGCGGTCTGCCATCGAACTTGCGCGCAATCGCGCGGGTGCGTTGATCGTGGTGTGCGGGCGCGATTCGGTGGAGCGATACGTGGAAGGCGGTGTGTTGCTCGGCGGTCGGGTGAGCGACGCGCTGCTGCTCTCCCTGTTTGAAAAGCATTCGCCTGGCCACGACGGCGCTGTGATCGTCGAGGGTGATCGCATCGCACGCTTCGGCGCACAACTCCCGCTCTCCAACGATTTTGCTCAGCTTCGCCGCCGGGGGACGCGCCACAGCGCTGCACTTGGATTGGCAGAACGTACCGACGCCGTCTGTCTCGTAGTGTCTGAGGAACGCGGCCAAATTTCGATCGCACGAGAAGGCGTGCTGCGGAGCTTGGACAAGCCAGAGGATGTGGCCGTCGAGTTGCCGCCCCTGCTGCACGCCCTAGAGCCGAAGATCGGACGACGTGAGCTCGTGTGGCGCGCACTGCGCGAACGCTGGGTCGAGAAGCTCGTGGCGATCGGCCTCTCATGCTTCCTGTGGATCGCATTCGTCCCGGGTGCGCAGGTAGACGAAGAGTCTTATGAGCTGCCGATTGCAGTCGACAACCTCCCCGCGGGGTACACTTTGGAGAGGGTTGATCCGCCCCAGGTCGAAGTCACGCTCTCCGGTACGCGACGATGGTTCGTTCTGCTCGATGAGAAGCACCTCGAAGTACGCCTCGACGGCTTCCTGGTCGAAGCGGGCCGTAGAAGCTTCGATGTGCCAGACGAAGCGGTGGTTCATCCCGCGGGTCTAAAGGTCACTTCCGTGACGCCCCGTCGTGTAAAGCTGAGTGTCCGCCGGACAGCGGGAGAGGGTGGTACGGAGGCCCCGGGCTGAAATCCCCCACCGCTTGATTCGAGCGAGCCGTGCGCCGTCGTTCTTGCGGCAAGGTCCCCCTGGAATCGCTGGGACGGACCTTCGCGTGATCGCAAAAAGAGCCGGCTGACACCGGCTCGGGCGACCCCAGGACTCTCGGGGTCCAAAAGCCAGAGGACTTCCCACCCCCGGGAGAAACGTCCTTTCCCGGGAGCAAGGCGCGGTGCCCACTGCGCGACGATTCTCGAGTAGCATGCGGGTTCCAGCCTAAACGCAGAGGCGTGGCCCAATCGCTCCACGCGCTCGGAGGAGCTCTGGAGTCGCAACAGCTCATCTTGGGGATCGTTTGGTATGTCGTGTTCCTCTTCTCTACGACATGCCACGAGGCTGCACACGCCTGGGCGGCGCGCCGCGGCGGCGACCCCACCGCCTACCTCGGTGGCCAAGTCAGTCTCGACCCGCGTCCCCATATCCGGCGTGAGCCGATTGGCACTGTGGTCGTGCCGATCCTGTCCTTCGTGCTCGGAGGGTGGATGATCGGATGGGCAAGTACACCCTACGATCCACGCTGGGCGGAGGCCTACCCGCGGCGTGCCGCCTGGATGTCGCTCGCGGGGCCAGCCGCCAATCTCACGCTCGTCCTGATCGCCGGAATCCTGGTCCGAGTAGGCATTGCAGTCGGAGTGCTCGCACCGCCGATCCTTCCGGGCATTGGCCAGGTCGCGATGGCGCACGGTTCGGAGTTGTGGGCGAGTGCGGCGCTGCTCGTAAGCGTGTTCTTCACGCTGAATCTTCTGCTCTTTACGTTCAACCTGCTGCCCCTGCCTCCGCTCGACGGCAGCGGAGCGCTGCCCCTGTTCCTCGGGGATCGGGCCGCGGCGGCATGGCGACGGCTGATGCGCCAACCTGCAGTTGCTCTTCTCGGCCTGTTGCTGGCATGGAACCTATTCGGGCCGGTCTTCGGAAGGATCTACCGGCTCGCGCTTCAATTGCTCTACTCCGGAGGGAGCTTTGGATGATCCCAGCCGGTGTAGATGACAAGGAGACCCTATGGGCGATATTCTCGATCTGGCTGAACGCGCTTGGCAAGGTAGCTACGACAAGCACTGGCACCCCAGTGGAGCGCGGGAAGAAATCGCCGGGAATCTTTTCTTTCTCAACACGTTCGCCAATGTAAGCATTGCCCGCACGCCTGCCGGGCTCATCTTGATCGATACCGGGAGCCACCTCGGACGGTCGCAGACCTTCGATGCTGTACGTCACTGTGACCCCGCTCCAGTGTTTGCGAGCATCTATACGCATGGTCACGTAGACCATGCCTTTGGTCTTCCTCCGTTCTTGGCCGAGGCACGAGCGAAAAACTGGGAGCGGATACGGATCATCGGTCACCAAAACGTGGGTCCACGTTTTGATCGATATCGCGCGACCTCCGGCTACAATTCCGCCATCAATACACGGCAGTTTGGGGTAGCGGTGCCATGGCCTACAGAGTTCGACTATCCCGACGTGACGTACGACGAAAGCCTCCAGCTGGACGCCGGCGGCAACACTTTGGAGCTGCGTCACGCCCGCGGGGAAACAGACGACCATACCTGGATCTTCTGGCCGGAACGCAAGGTGCTCTTCACGGGCGACCAGTTCATCTGGGTGACCCCCAACGCCGGAAACCCGCAGAAGGTGCAGCGCTACGCTGCTGACTGGGCGCAGTCGCTCCGCACGATGAGCAGATGCGAGGCAGAGATTCTCGTGCCGGGTCACGGCTTGCCGATTTTCGGCAGGAGCCGAGTGCGCCAGGCACTCGACGAAACGGCTCATTGGCTCGAGCATCTGCTCCGCGAGACGCTAGAGCGCATGAACGCCGGTCTCCCCCTGGACGCGATTCTGCATGAGGTGAAGCCACCCGCGGAGCTCGCGGATCGACCCTATCTCCAGCCCGTTTACGATGAACCGGAGTTCGTCGTCCGGAACATCTGGCGGCTCTATGGGGGTTGGTATGACGGAACGCCCTCTCATCTGAAGCCGGCGCCAGAGGCCCAACTCGGGCGGGAGGTCGCGTCGCTTGCGGGTGGTGTGCGCGCGCTGGTGGCGCGCGCCCGCGAGCTCGCGCGGGGAGACGACCTGCAGCTGGCCTCCCACCTCGCGGATTGGGCGGTGGCGGCCGCTCCGGAGGATCGTGAAGCCCACGCCGCGCGGGCGGAGATCTATGCGGCGCGAACCAAGAGCGAGCGCGCGCTCATGACCCGGGGTGTGTTCGGTGCAGCCGCTCGGGAATCGAACCAAAAGAGCGGTCGAACCTAAGGCGGAGGTCTCGACGCCAGGTTTGCGACCTGAAGGTCGCAAGTTCGAGTCTTGCTGGGCGCGCCAGTAATTCCTGGGTCCGATCCGGAGACATAGGTAGCGGATCGTTCCTAAGACATGGGTGACAACCCCTTCGGCCCGGGGCTGTCACCCATGTCTCGGGTCGGTCACTGAATGCTCTCGATCACTTCGGTCGAGGCATTTTCCTTCTTATCGCTGCCATGGTGGTCTGGTGAGGCGTCGCCTGTGCGAACTCGGCAAACGAGAGGTCGATTTCCTGCTCACGGAGAGCATGAGCGCAGATCCGAAGCGTCCGAGCGAATCAGCGTGTCCCAAGCTGATCCCGCTCTGACGCTTCGTCGAGATCGGTGATGGCGCGCAGCGGCCCCGCTCCCGGCTCGTCGAGGATGTGGCGGGCCTTCTCGAACCACTCCCGCACTTCGTCGAACCGGCCGGTCAGCGCACAAAGGCGCGCCAGCGCAAGGCGTGCATCGACGGTGATGAGCTGGAAGTCGGGCGCGAGCGTCTTCTGGCGGAGGTTGCGCTCGAGCAGCTCGACGTGATCGCGGCGCCCCAGGACCCAGAGCGATTCGATCCCCCGACATATCATCGCGGTGTAGTTGAAGGCCCAGCCCGACGCCCAAAAGATCCCTGCGGGGCTCGAGAGGATCAGCTTGCCAGCCGGCTCAGCAAGGTGTTGAAGCGGCTCGACGGGTCCCAGATCAGTTACCCTCAGAGCTGGACCATGCGCCGTCCTCTCATCTTCGTCGCGCTCCTGCTGGCTGTGGGCTGCCTTTCTGCCGCGCCCTCCCGCAACATTCTGCTCAGCATCGCCACGGACTGCCTCACTCCGGGCGAGCTCTGGTACTGCTCTCGCTGCGCCTCGCCCCAAGCCGGCTACTGCGGCGGTGCGAACTCATGCGAGGGCACCACAGAGGTATGGGCCCAGAGCCAGGAGTACGTCGCCATCCGCGATATCAAGATGTGCGGCTGTCCTGAAGGGTTCGTCCACGGTCTCGCCCTGCCACGCCTCGAGGTGACCGGTGTGGAGGACCCCCGGCGCCCTAACGGCCTCTGGACCTTCGCGTGGGAAGCGGCGCGAAGCCGAATCTCCAACGAGTCCGAGATCGCGCTCGCGGTAAATCCACCCGGCTATCGCACACAGGGCCAGCTTCACGTCCACTTGGTGAGGCTCACAGCGGATGCCCGCGGGCGGGTGAGCGCGCTTGAGCCCGTGCGCGTCGAGCGTCTTCAGGACACATGGATGGCGGCGTCGGCAAATGCATGGCGACGCCGGATCGCCTCCTACGGCGTGATCGTGATCCGCTCCGCGGATGGCGGTTGGCTCGTCGCGGCGGACAGCACGAGCCCGGAGGCGGACTTCACGATCGCGCGTTGCGGCCTATGAGGGCCGCATGCGTGGCGTGTGCGCTCTCGGCCCTGGATCGGGCGAGCGGGCGTGGGTTGACAGGAAGGCGCGTGCGAAGGGTGCGGCCACTGTGGGCGCCCGCGGCCGCGGATTGACGGCTGGCTAGACCGCTGCGCGAGGCTTGTGCCCGATGTACTGACAGATCGGGGAGAAGACCTTGTGCTGGATGCGCTCGAAGCCGCTCTCTGCGATCACGTCGAGGATCAGTTGCGGTGTCGCGCTCTCCTCGACCGTGTCCCAGTAGAACTCCATGAATTCCTTCGCTTCGCGGCTGCCCGTCGCGAGGAACGTCATGGCGGGGACCATTCGGAACATCATGAAGCGCGTCAGACGCCGGCCGATCGGCGAGGCCGGAGCATGGCCTTCTAGGATCCACATCGTCCCACCGGGCTTGAGCACGCGGAAGTACTCGCCGAAGGTCGCGACCAGATCCGACACGTGACGCAGGGCGATGCCCATGGTCACGAAATCGAAGTGGTCGTCGCGGAAGGGCAGGCGTTCGGCGACGCCGCGACTGATCGGGCCGGTGAAGTGCTTGCGTGCCTGCGCAATCATGTTCCGGCTCGGATCGACCCCGATCACCCGCCCCGTCGGCCCGACGAGCTGCACGGCGCCGCGTGCGACGGCCCCCGTCCCGATCGCCACATCGAGCACCGTCATTCCAGGGCGAAGCCCCGCGCGACGCAGGCAGTACTTCCGATACCAGAGAGCGCCATTGAGCAGCAGCGCCTCGATCGTGTTGTAGTGATGCGCGGTGCGGTCGAAGATCTGGCTGACGTACTCCGCGCGCCTCCCGTCCGGCCCATAGTATTGGCGGAGCGGAGCGTGGCCGGGAACACGGCGAGTGGGGTGAGTGGTCTGCGAGGGTGTCGTCATGTTCCGCCATGCGTCGTGGGTTGCAGCGTTATCTCGACGAGTTCGTTTACCGCTTCGATCGTCGCTGGAGAGAAGAAGCGCTCTCCGGCTTTGTGCTACGCCGCGCCATGCAGTCCCGGCCCTTCCCTACCACCGTCTCACGGGTGAGCCCGTCGGATAGGCAGAGGAAAGCATACGTCGCTCGAGCGCACCCCGGCGAAAATTCGCACGGGAGACCGGCCGCCGGATCGTCGAAGCATTGCACGGTTCCCTTGATAGCAAGGTCTGTCCGGCTCGGTCACCAGCGCCGCTGAACTCCCATGCCGGTATTGACGGGATACCACCAGCTTCGAGTACGTGGTAAAGGACGTGGTCCTTGTAAAACGGCGTTGCCGGGGGAGCTGTAAGATTGGACTCCACCATTGTAGTTTCCCCTAGTAGTTGGCCTCGACTTCGATTTCGGCGGCGCCGCGGTCCGACCGCGCGCGCGAGGACTCCGAGGAGTGGCCCATCGGAGGTCGCGTATGCGTACAGCCCTGTTCGACGCCATGGCGCTTGGTCGCCTCGCAATCTCTCGGAATACATCCGCACCTTCGATCTGCTTCGAAATCCAGTGGAACACTTTGGGCTCGTTCGTCGGTTCGTCCTTTTTATACCAACATCTCGCGGACATCGGCGGGGTTGATCACGATCCCTGTCGGAACTCAAACCCTGGCGCGTTTTAGGTCCGAAATGCGAAGTAAACGGCGCCCACAAGGCAGATGCCCGACCATAGAAAGTCAATCTTCGGAGGCTCCTTCATATAGAGAATCGCAAAGGGCACAAAGACCGTCAGTGTAATCGCCTCCTGAAGGATCTTGAGCTGCCCAACTGAAAACACGCTGTGCCCAATTCGGTTCGCCGGCACCTGCAGCAAGTACTCGAAGAGCGCAATCGACCAACTCGCCAGCGCGGCGACGTACCAGGGTCGACCCGCAAGATTCTTGAGGTGCGCATACCAAGCGAAGAGCATAAAGAGGTTGGAGAAGGCCAAGAGGAGTGTGGTCTGAGCGATCACGGGCATGCCTTTGGCTACCTCCCCCTGAATTGCTGGTCGTCAAACCGACCAGGACGAGTCGGACGTGTCACCGTGAAGATCTGCCTCGGCAGGACGGAGCTGTTCGAGACCTGGTGGGAAACCGAGTTCGCCTTGCACTTGGCGTAGCGCGGCCGCGAGCGAAGCGAAGGGCCGATCGCTGGTTTCGAACAGCGCATGCTGCCCGAGGGCTGCGGCGAGGTCGCTACGTGTGATGCTCACTTCAAGTTCCGGACGCAGCCCACAGAGGGCAAGGACGCCGCCGCGGGCACGATGGGCGGTCGCGAATCGTGCGAGGGCGGCGGCCGCCGCACCGTCGATCGCCAGGGTGCGCTTGAGCCGCAGCACGATCCCCCGGGCGCCGCGACTGGCGACGGAAGCGAGACGCTGCTCGAGCTCGTCCGCCACGCCGAAGAACAAGTCGCCCTCGGCTTGGAGGATTGCGATCGGTTGGCGGCCTGTTCCTTCGTCGATCGGGCGTTCGACCAAAAATCCAGCGGGCCCGCGCTGCAGCTCGGAGACTCGTAGAAGGCTGGCGCGGGAAATGACAAGACCGAGCGATAGGGCCACCCCTCCGAACACAGCAATATGCAGGTCGACCGTGAGCGTAAGGACCGCCGTTACGACGAGGACGACGAGATCCGCAGTGTTCGCCCGAGTCACGCGACGGAGTTCCGCGACGCTCACCATGCGCACCGCGATCCAGATGACGACGCCGGCCACGGCCGCGAGCGGCACAAAGCTGGCCAAGGGAGCCGCGAAGAGCATTGTCACGAGGACCGTGAGCGATGCGAAGGTCACCGAGGCCGGCGAGCGCGCGCCGGCTTCGATCGAAGCTGCGCTTCGCGTCCACGAGACTGAGCTCGGAAGACAAGGAAATAGTGACGATGCCAGATTCGCGAAGCCCTGTGCCCGGAGCTCTCGATCCACGTGAAGCGGCTGACCCGTGCGGAGCGCAATCGCCTTCCCGATCGACACCACCTCGCTCATCCCCACGAGCGCGATGGCCAAGCCGGCAGGAAAGAGGGTGACAAGGGCGGCAGGCGAGAGTGCGGGCCATGAGGGCCGCGGGAAACTCGTCGGGATCGAACCCACGGTCCGTAGCCCCCCTTCGCCGTCCCAGCCGACCGCGTGCGTGGCGAATCCAGCGGCAATCAGTGCAACGAGCGGTGCAGGTACGCGGGGCGCGACGCGCAACACGAGGGCGATCGCTGCGACCGTCCCTATTGTCAGCACAATCGCGCGCGAATCGAGGAGTCGCAGCGCTACCGCGCCGCCCGAAATCGCAGGGAGCAGCCCTTCGTGATTCGCGGCGCGGATCCCGAGGGCGTTCGGGAGTTGGCCGACGCAAAGGAGTGCGGCCGCTCCGAGCGTGAAACCCAGCACGACGGCCGGCGAGACATAACGCGAGAGACGCCCGAGGCCGGCGAACCCCACGGCGCACTTGGTGAGGCCGACGATCAGGCACAGGCCAGACAACACCGCGATCTTGCCGTCGGTCAGAACGAGGGGTGTCGTCGCCAGAACCGCACCCACGAGGAGCGCCGCCGTATTTGTGGCGCCCGCAGCGAGATGGGGCGAGTCGCGGAAGAAGCCCGCGACGAAGCCGGGAACAATCATGGTCAGCAGTGCGACCTGGGGCGGTACACCCGCGATCAGCGCGAAGGCCATCGCTTGCGGAATCGACACGAGACCCACGGTGAGTCCCGCGATAAGGTCATGGCCAATCACTCGAGGGTCACGCAGTGCGGTCCGCCACCCTATGTGAGCCGGAACGGAGAGCGGCGGTCCCTGCACGACCGGCGCTGTCAACGTGCCCAGCCCGGCGGAGCCGTGACTACGACGATCGTACTTTCGCTGTTCTCGAGGAGATACTCAACTCCGTGTCCGAGGAAGGGACGTCCCGAGAGCTGGCGAAGGTTAGCGGCGAGCACGATCAGATCGACCCCGCGCTCACGCGCTAGTGCCAAGATCTCCTCGGGGGCTGAAACACCGGTACGAATGGCAGTCTCCGCTCGTGCGCCCATCTTCTCGGCAAGCGCGCGCGCCTCTTCGACCACGCGCTCGGCCACCTCGGCGCGCTCAGAAGACGCCGGGGTATCGGCGTCTTCGCGTGTCGCCTCCGGCCACGCCGGCATGGCGAGCTGCTGGCCGAGGGTGGGCGTGGTGACGACGTGCGCAATCAGCACCCGCGCACCCTGCCGGCGTGCCAGGCTGTAGGCCATCTCCTGCGCGGCCCGGCCGGGCTGCGTGCCAATGGCGGGCACGAGGATGCAGTGGAAGCGGGGCAGGGAATCCGGGGAAACCCGGGCTCCACGTCTCACCATGATCACGGGGAGCGGGCTCGCCGCAAGCAGAGCATCGACGACCGGCGAGATCAGGCGACCTTCGATCTTGGTGTCAGTGGCGCCGACGGCGATTGCGCCATAGCCCAAGACGGCCTGCTCGAGGATTGCATCGAGCGCCTCCTTGGCGGTCGCGTGCTCATGTGAAACCGGCCGCGATGCGAAGACTGCACGAACGCGCTCGAGATCCTCAGCAGGCACGTCTTTTCCGGCAGAGAAGAGGGTGACCTCGGCGCCCTCGGGCCAAGCCAGATCAAGGATACGCGCCGCGAGGAGCGAGTTCGGCCCGCCGTGGCTCGGGAGCAGAAGACGAGAGGGACGCACGAGCACGTTGTCGCCGAGGATCCGTTCGCGCTCAAGCCGCTCGCGCTCCTCTTTCGAGCCTTTCCACCCCTTCAGCACTGATCGAAGCAGCGGCGGGGCCATCATCGAGGTCGCCATCGCCATCAGAACCACGACAGTGTAGGAGCTCTGATTGAGCACGCCGAGCGAAAGCCCCACGGTTGCGACAACGATCTCTACGGCGCCTCGTGCGTTGAGACCGACCCCGAGCGCAAGGCCTTCGCGGCGCGGCAGGCGGGCGAATCGTGATCCGATGTAGGCACCGATGAACTTCGAGGCACTCGCGACCAGCAGTACGATGAGTCCCCAGGTCACAACCGTGGGGTCGCGCAGAAGCCCAAGATCGGCTCGCAGCCCGGCACCAGCGAAGAAAAGCGGCGCCATCACCGTAAACGTAATCGTCTGAAGAGTCGAGAAGACTTCGTGCTCTTGGAATCGAGAGTGACCGAGCACGATGCCTGCGATAAAGGCTCCGAAGACAGCCTCGAGCCCGAGGGAGTGCGTCAGTGCGCCCGCAAAAAGCGCAACGAGGACGGTGATGGTGAGCGCTGCACTCGATCCGCCACGTCGTCGCCGGGCCTCCCGCAGCAACGCGTCCACCATCCGCTGACCCACTGTGAATGCGCCGGCGAGAAAGAGTGCCAAGCCGAGGAAGGTCCAGGCCACTCGCCCGACCGCGATCTCCCCTGACTGGGCGAGACCGGCAACCATCCCAAGCAGGATCCAGCCGATCACATCGTCGGCCATCGCGGCGGCAAGGATCACCTGCGCGATGTTGCGGCGCATCAAATCCAGCTCTGACAGAACCTTCGCGATGACCGGTAAGGCTGAAATTCCGAGCGCCGTTGCCATGAAGAGCGCAAAGACTTCGCGCTGCGCATGGGGGCCGAGAAACGCGTCTGGCATCACGAAGCCCACACAGAAGCCACAAAGAACGGGGATGACGAGACTCCCGACCGCAACCCGGGCGGCCTTGGTGCCAAGGCGTCGTACGAGACCAAGATCGGTTTCGAGGCCGGTCACAATCAGGAGGAGGAAGGCGCCGAGCCATCCAACGCTCGTGAGCAGGGCACGCTGGACGGGCTCGGAGGGGAAGAGCCAGGCCTCAGCGGCAGGGGCGAGCTGGCCCAGCACGGACGGGCCAAGCAAGAGGCCGGCGGCGAGTTCACCGATCACCGAGGGCTGGCCAATCCGCCGCAAGAGTGTCCCGAGCACGCGCGCTGTGAGGAGCAGCACGAAGAGCTCAAGCCAAAAGACGAGGAGTTGATGCTCTGTCAGCACGCTGAGGGAACGCCTCCGGGCTTCGTGCGACGCGGTCGGAACGTATCCCGTGGCCGCCGAAGATGCTCGGCGTTGTGCGCGGGATTCCTAATTTGTCGGCGCCCCGCGAAGCACCACGCGAGCGACCGATTCGGCCTCGGCGGCGGCGCGCGCAGCAAGTACCACGTCGTGGCGCGGCGCCTTCGCACACGCGGGATCGGTGGCGGCCGGGTCTCCCAGGAGAGCGAAGGCCTGGCAACGGCAGCCTCCGAAGTCGCGCCCGCGTTCCGGGCACGAGCGGCAAGGTTCCGGCATCCAGGTCTCCCCGCGAAAGGCGCGCATTCCCGGCGCGTCCGTCCAGCAGGCACGAAGTCCGCGCTCGTCTGCGCGCCAGAAGGACAGGCCCGGGAGCTCGGCGGCAGCGTGACACGGCAGAACGACACCTGATGGCGTCACCACGATGGTCTTGCTGGCCCAGCCTCCCATGCAGGGCTTTGGGCGGTCCGCCCAGTAGTCCGGCAGCACGAAGACGAGTTCGGGGGCTGGGCTCACCTTGCGCGCCGCTGTGACCACCTTGGCGGCCTCCTCGAGCTGGGCACGGCTCGGCAGCAACGCGGCACGATTCCGTAGAGCCCAGCCATGGTACTGCGTGTTCGCGAGCTCAAGGCGCGAAGCTGCGAGGGTCCGCGCGAGCGCGATGAACTCGGGGACTCGCGCGAGGTTGTGACGGTGCAGCACGACGTTCAGGATCAAGGGCAGGTCAAGCTCATGCACCCAAGCGGCGAAGGCGAGCTTCGCCTCAAGGACACGCACCCCTGCAATGCTCTCAGCGGTGGCCGAGTCGACGTCCTGCAGCGAGAGCTGCACGCTCCGAAGCCCGACGTCGCGCAGGCGCGCCAGCCCTTCGCGGTCTAGGGGGGTTCCCGCAGTCACGAGAAGGGGATAGAGACCGGCCTTCGCTGCGGCCGCCACGATCTCGGGAAGGTCGCGCCGGACGCTGGGTTCACCGCCCGTCAGTCCGACGTGCACACAGCCGAGCTCGGCACCTTCATTGAAGACCTGTCCCCACGCTGCAGCGTCGAGCGACTCGGGGACATCTCGGAAGTTCAAAGGATTGGAGCAATACGCACAGCGCAGCGGACAGCGGTAGGTGAGCTCCGCCACGAGGTTGTAGGGTCTCGGAGCGCTCGGAAGGGTCAGGGGGCCACCTCGAGCACACCCACCCGTTCCATCTGCTCCAAGAAGTGGTGCACGTCCGATTCGACCTGCTCGATCTCCGGATGCCGCGAACGGAGCGCCCGAGCGATCTCGCCCGCGCTGCGCCCGCCGTCACACATATCCAAGATCTCGCGCCCGCTTGGGTTTAGCCGCACGGCGCGCTCGGGTAGCACGACCAGAGTCTGATCCGCGACGCGATCGGTACGGAGCTCGGCATGACGAGACAGGCGTAGGTGGCGGCCGGCGGCCTCGACGGCGTCGAGCAGACGCCAGAGGATCTCGCACTTCCTCTCGAGAGCCGCGACGCAGCGGGCCTGGTCGTCCGCGCTGTTCGCATGCTCGAGCACAAAGCGCAGGCCAAATGCAGCGTCTCGTGGTGCCTGCCGGGTACGGTTTTGGAAGTAGCGGAGCCCTTCCGTGAGAACCCACGGATAGTGCTTCTCGAAGGCTGCGATCCGCCGGCGCATGATGTCGCCAGCAAACATTTCCGTGAGCGACGCCGCAACGCTCGCCAGAAGATCGTTCGATTCAACGAACCGCACGTAATCGTCGCAGGCAGCGCGCACACCAGGCAGGACGCCGCGAAGCGCCACAACCTCAGCGCGTTCGAGACCGACTGCAAGAGCGAGGTCCAGCCATTGCTCAAGACCACCTTCCCCCGGCTCTTGCCCGTCGTGGTCGTGCAGACGATGCACCCACTCTCGCCGAAACGCCGGGTCAAGGGCCTTGGAAAGGATGAGGCCGTCTTTGACCGGAATGCGGGTCTGGTAGTAGTAACGGTTCAGAACCCACGTCTGAAGCTCTTCGCGGGTCAACGTCCCGTCATGCATTCGAAGGTTGAAAGGGTGCTTGTCGTGGTAGCGCTCTTCACCGACGCGCCGCAGCCGCTGCTCGAATTCTTCGGCGCTCCACATCAGCGGGGCTTCCGAATGCACAACGACCCCACGGCTCGTTCCAGCCCTTGTCGCACGATTAGCTCCGCGCGCATCAGATCTCGACCTCGAGCCCGTCGTGCGCCACTTCTACCCCGGCAGCCTCGACCCAGCGCCGCTCGGGCGAGCTTATGTCGACCAGCGGGTTCGTGTTGTTGACGTGCGTGTAGATTCGTCGACCTGCAAGCGCCGCGAGACGAGCCAAGCTCCCGCCTTCCCCGGAGACTGGCGCGTGGCCCATCGACGGGGCATCCGGTGCCCCCGGCCGTGAAGCGGCAAGTTCGGTTGCCGTGAAGAAGGTTCCGTCCACGACGGCGCACGCGGCGGCTTCGAGCTCGGCCATGACTCCCCCGTCCATCGCGCGCATCCCGGGGATGTAGACGATTCTACGCTGCGTTCGAGTGTCGGTAATGCGAACCCCGACTGTGGCTTCCGGCGCATTGGATGCGAATTGCGCGAGATGTGTCGGCACCTTGCCTGGGACGGGGAACAGCCGAGCTTCGAGACCATTCTCGCGATCCAAGTACAGGGGTTCGTCGAGCCTGACCAGGCCCCAGGCCGGCTCGAGGATTCGGAAGACCGCGTTGTTCTTCAGCAAGGCGTCACGCACCCACGCGGTCGACACGATCCGGTAGGGAAGCGACTCGCGAAGCACGAGCAGGCCGAGCACGTGGTCGAGGTCAGCGTTGGTGAGGACGATGGTGTCAAGGGGAAGGTCTCGCGTGCCGGGGCGCGGATGGAGCGCGGGGAAGCGAGCCAACTGATCGCGCACGTCGGGGCTTGCATTGATCAGCGACCAGCGCACTCCATCCGCCGAAACTGCGAGGGAGGGCTGGGTGCGCGTCGGGATGGAAGGGTCCCCGGCGCGGGCACGCGCGCAATTCGGGCATCCGCAGTTCCACTGCGGGAGCCCACCTCCTGCGCTCGAGCCCAGAACGCGTGTCCTCATTTCCGGCAATATGCCACTGCGCCGCGCGCCCTGCCGGACCAGAAGCGGGGGATCAGGGGAGGGTCGGTGCGGTTGGGAGAGGTCGCTGATTTGGCGAGCGCCGCTCGACTGGGGTGGATCAGGAGGACCTGCGCGCCCAGCGCTCGGCCCACCCGTGAAGCGGTGCAAGGGCGGCGAGCAGTTCGCTCCCCTCGGTCGTAAGCGCGTATCCCGTTTTAGCCTCTCGCGCGACGATGCCGACCTCGCGCAGATCGCCCAGGCGCCGGTTGAGGACGGTGGGGGAGACTCCACTGCACCGCTCTTGCAACGCGCGAAACGTCTGGCCGCCCTCGCGTAGTTCCCACACGAGACGCAGCGCCCAGCGTCGCCCGAGCAGGTCCAGTAGCGCCATGATCGGTCGGCCGCTCTTCGATCCCCGCGCGGGTAAGCCGGGTCGAACTCTGGCCATCGGGCCTTCCTCCGGGAGCGGGCCCCCTAGCGCTACTAAAAACGTAGCTTTATGCTACCTAAATAGTAGCGATGAGCCGTATTCCGCGCAGCCCGGAGAAGGAGGTCCAATGCCGCGTCCCCGCATCGTGCCGCTCGATCCACCCTACGATTCCGAGCTCGCCGAGGAGCTGGGACGCTTCATGCCTCCCGGTATCCCGCCTCTCCGGCTCTTCAGAACGCTCGCCCACAACCCGCGGGTGCTTCAGAAGTTCCGACTGGGATCGCTCTTGGACCGAGGGTCGATTGAGCGGCGGGACCGCGAGATCGTCATTCTGCGCACCTGCGCGCGCTGTGGCTCCGAGTACGAGTGGGGCATTCACGTCGCCGTCTTCGCGGCACGCTGCGGCCTCACCCAAGCAGAGGTGGCAGCCTCACTCCGCACCGGGACAGACGACGATGTCTGGTCGCCACGCGATCGCCTGCTCGTGCGACTCGCGGATGAACTCCACGATTCCGCGTCCGTTTCGGACGCGCTCTGGCTCGAGCTCACGCGCTTCTTCCGGGTCGATCAGCTGATCGAGCTGCTGGTGCTCACGGGCTTCTATCACACTGTGAGCTTCGTCACGAACGCGATTCAGATGGAGCTGGAGGAAGCGGCGCCGAGGTTCAGCTGACCCTCACGCCGGCGGGCGAGATTCGGTCGGATTTGGGGCGTCGACCTCGCGGCCGCGTATTCTGGAGAAGCACTGGCTTGCTGCTG
>DAIOWK010000049.1:0-15328 GCA_036758525.1 Myxococcota bacterium | reverse complement strand
GCGGCGCCGTGCCCTCGTGACAGGAGCTTCCGCCGGGATCGGCGAAGCCTTCTCGGAGCGCCTGGCCCGGGAGCAGTACGACTTGATCCTCGTCGCGCGCACGCGCGGTCGGCTCGAGGCCCTCGCGAAACGCCTCGTCGAGAGCCGCGGAATCGGTGTCGAGGTCTTGCCCGCAGACTTGTGTCAACCCGCGGACCTCCGCCTGGTTGAGGAGAAGCTCAGCTCGGACCCGACGATCGATCTCCTCGTGAACAACGCCGGCTTCGGCAACTTCGGCTCCGTCGCCGAGATCGACGTGGATCGGCTCGACGCCGAGATCCGGCTGAACGTCCTGGCGCTCGTCCATCTCACGCGCGCCGCACTTGCGCCCATGGTGAGCCGGGGGCGCGGCGCGATCATCAATGTCTCCTCTATGGCCGGTATCCAACCCACGCCGTTCAACGCGAACTACGGCGCGACGAAGGCCTTCGTGAATAGCTTCACCGAGGCCATTCATGAGGAGCTGCGGGGAAGCGGCGTGCGCGTGCAGGTGCTTCAGCCCGGCTTTACGCACACGGAGTTCCAGGAGCGGGCGGGCATCGACATCTCCACCATCCCAAATGTGGCCTGGATGGAGGCCGGTGAAGTCGTGGACGCATCCCTCGCAGCACTCCGGCGGGGCGATCTCGTCTGCGTGCCCGGCGGCATGAACAAGGCCGTTGCTGTCTTCTCCGGCGCCATGCCGCGCGCTCTCATGCGCCGCCTCTCGGGCGCGGCTGCAAAGCGCTTCGGCGTCTAAGTTTCTACGCCAAGGCAGAGAGCAGCTCCGCCGAGATCCAGGCTTCGAGGAACTCGGCGGCACGCGCCGCGGCCGCACCATCGCCCACCTCTTGGGCCACGCGTTCGCAGAGCGTGCCAAAGTCCACGCCGCGTCCTAGCGACGCAAGGAGCTCCGCCTCGAGGGCAGGGATTGCGCGGTAGTAGACGTGCTCCTTCCGCCTCCACACGCGAAGGTAGGTCGGCGCGGGTTCGAGAGCAGGCGGGGCGTCCCAGGTCTCCTCTTCACTTTCGTGATCGAAGCGCTCCCGGACGGTCTGAACGGGAAAGCCGAGCGAGAGAAGTGTCAGGGAAGGGCTCGGCCTTAGGCGAAGGCCCGCCCACGCCTCAGGTGCCACATGCGCCAAGTCCTCGCGCGCGAGGACCGGAGCGTCTTCTGCGTCGAAGGCGTTGGTGAGCGCCCACTCGAGGCGCGCCAAGTCTGCGCAGTAGGCACAGCGGCGGGCAAAAATTGACGCGAAGGGCTCCGTCTCGAGGAAGCGCGCGAGGTCCTTCCCGGCGTAGCGCAGCGAGGGATGCGACGGCGGATGGGCCATCAGATAGGTCTTGACCAGGTCGTGAAAGGCCGCAGGACCAAGCGCCTGGGCGAGTGCGCCAAAATCGCTCCGCAAGCAGTCCTGGATTCGAGCGAAATAGGCGCTCGCGTAGACCGTGAGGCGGTCCTCAGGCGCAAGACCTCGGTCACTTCGGATGAGCCCCGACAGTCCCGGGCCAGGAGCGTCCCCCTCGGCGGAGAGCGCGGCCGCGACCCCCTCAGGTTCGCTGATGAGCCGCCAGAGCCGGCGCTGGAGCCGGCCGAGCTCGTGCTGCGGATCGCTCACGCCCCTCCTCTCCTCCCACGCGCTCGAGGATCGCGCGCGCGCGCGCGGCCTCGGCGGCCAGTTCGTGAAACTCCGGAATCCGGTCGTCCCATTCGATCAGCGTCGAGACCGGCCCGGTCCTGCGCAAGGCCGCCTCGTAGAGCGACCAAACCTCGTCGCGTACGGGATGATCATGGGTATCGATCAAGAGCCCCCCGTCTTGGCTGTGCCCCGCCAGATGGATCTGGAAGACCCGCTCCGGCGGTATCGCCGCCAGGTAGTCGAGGGGATCGAAACCGTGATTGTACGCACTCACAAAGATGTTGTTCACATCGAGCAGGATTCCACAGTCCGCATGTTCCGCGACGCGAGCGAGAAACTCCCACTCCGACATGGCGTCTTCCGCATAGGCGAAGTAGGAGGATACATTCTCGAGGGCGAGTCGGCGGCCCAAATGATCTTGTACCCGCAAGACGCGTTCGGCGACATAACGGAGCGCCGCCTCGGTATAGGGCAGCGGTACAAGGTCGTGGAGATTGCGACCGTCGATGCCCGTCCAGCACAGGTGGTCCGAGATAAGGGTGGGCTCGAAGCGCTGGGCCAGGAGCTTGAGCTCGTCGAGGTAGCTCTCCCGCAGGGGATCCGCCGAGCCGATGTTGAGGGAGACGCCGTGAAGGGCGATGGGAAAGCGTGCGCGCACGTCGGCCAAGACGCGCAGAGGTCGTCCGCCTGGCACCATGTAGTTCTCGCTCAACGCTTCAAAGAAATCGACGCCGAGCGCTAGAGGATCATTCTCCGCAAGGATGCTTGCGTAGTGCTTGGGTCGTAGCCCTACGCCCACGCCCAGGAAGGGAGCGTCATTAGCGCGCAGCGAGCCGGGGGCAAGGGGGGCCATGGGGAACTCGCGGGGGAAGCGGGCCGCGCTGCGGCCCGCTTCCAAGGCTTTGCTGTTCTACTGCTTCGCCTTCGCCTTGGCTGCATCACACTCGGCCTGGGACATCATGACGAAACCCTTGCCTGCACACCCATTCTGCCCCTTGCACGAGTTCGCGGCGCTCTTGCAGTCACTGTGGCCCTTGCAGGAGTTCACTCCCACGCACTTCACCTTTGCCTCGGTCGCGGATTCATCCGCGAAGGCCGCGTGGGCCAGGCCGGTCATGAAGAACGCTGCGACCGCAGTGGCCGTGATGACGCTTCTCCCTTTCATTTGACGATTCCTCATGGGTAAGGACGGTCCCGAAGGGAGCCGCCCGGATTTAGCTGTCCTGCCCCTTTACGATGGCACCCCGAGCGAGGTTACAGCGTCGTGGACGGGTCGTCCTTTGGGCGATGCGGTCCGCGCGAGCCTGCGGGGCTTGGCATCGTCGATCTCACTCTTGGGCTCGCGAGCTCACCTCGCGTGCTCCCAGCGCACGGTGAGGGCGCGGATGGGTGCTACGAGCAGCAGGGCACCGAGCACGGGAGCCAAGGCGTGCCCTGTGATCCAGTGCCAGACGCTGAGCGATGGGCAGGCGAAGTGGACGCCAAGGGCTCCAAAGGCAGTGGTGCCCAAGGCGGCCACCGCCGCGGTTATCCCAAGACGCCGCGGGGATCCGGTCGACACCAAGAAGGCGGCGAGGATCGACAGGGGAACCGAAAACAGGATCCCGTTCACGCCGCAAGCGAGCGCGGCGCGGACCTCGGCCTGTCCGACAGCGTGAGGCGCCGATGCGAAGCAGACCGCCGCGATGCCCACAGCCAGCGCCAAGCCCCCCGCGCCGCAAAGGAGTCCTCCCAGCGCCAATCGTTCACGGTCCGGGCGCGCGAATGCCAAGGCCGCGACACAGGCTCCAAGAGCCGCGGCGAGAAGACCTACGGCGACGAGGGTGAAGGCGTCTCCAGAGAGAAGGAGGGCAAGCGCGTCAGGCCGCAACCCTCGGTAGGCCAGCACGAAGGCGCTCACGAGCGCGCCAACTCCAAGAAGCACGGCGAACTGTACACGCAGACGCGGGATGCGACGCGTCCGCTCGAGGTCGCGCACCAAGAGAGTCACGAGCTCTTCGGTCGGTACGCGTCTCATGGCGACGGCCGACCGAGCAGCGCGCGCAGCGCGCGGTAGCCGCGATGCGCACGAACCCTTAGAGCGCCTGGGGACACCCGGGCGCGAAGTGCGGCCTCGATGACCGAGAGACCCTCCAGGTGGATCAACACGACCGCCTCGCGCTGCGCCTGCGGCAGCTTTGCGAGTGCCTCGTCGAGGGCGGGTGAGAGCTCGTTCCGCTTGTCTTCTGCCCCCGTGCTTTCAGGGCCGGGCGGCGCGGATACGTCTTGGAGAAAGTCGTCCTCGGGAAGGGCTTCTTCTTTTCGTCGTCCACGCGCACGTTGGAAGTCTATGATCGCGTTGCGTGCGATGGCAAAGAGCCAGGGCTCGAAGGGGCGCTCGGGACGATAGGTCCGGCGCGCACGGTGCACAGAGAGAAGGATCTCCTGCACCACATCCTCCGCGGCGACGTCGTCGCCCAGGCGGCGTCTCGTGAAACTCCGCAACGCCGGCAAGATGTCCGCCAAAAGGCACTCGTATGCGGCCTTATCGCCCTCCTGGGCAAGCGCCATCCACGCCGCTCTCGGCGAGGCGTTCCCGAGCTTCTCCGAGTCTCGGTCCGTGATACGTGCTCCCGGCCCGCAATGTTACGCGGTTCGCGACGTAACACGGCGCGGCTTCCGAGCGTACAGGACGTCGGACAAAGACCCATCATGCGCAAAGCGACCTCCAAGAGCGAAATCGGCCCGAACTTCTCGCAAACCGAAGAGATTCGGCTGCCTGGGAGCCGCGGTACGGCTAGCCCGAACGTCTTGGAGATCGGTCAACTCGTGGCGGGTCTGCGTCCGCAGCTCGAGGCCGCAGCGCTCCGCGTGACGCGCGAGCCAGACGCTGCATGCGACGTCGTGCAGCAGGCTGCGCTCAAGGCGATCCGTTTCCGCCACCAGTTCCGGGGGACCGCAGCTCTTTCGACGTGGCTCTATCGCATCGTGATAAACGAGGCCCTCATGTGGAAGCGGGCACAGCGCCGCCGTGCCTCGGCGCTCGAGAAGCTCGAAAGGGAGATGCCGGAGCTCCACGTCGCCGGCGACACCTCGTCGCCGGAGGAACGGTTGGATCAGCGCCGCCGCCTTGCGGCCGTGGCCGAAGGCCTCGAGCTTCTCGGCGCACGGGATCGCGAGGTGCTCGTGGAGCTCTTTGCCCACGCGCACTCGCGGCGCGAGTCGGGCGGGCGCCTCGTCCTCCCGCGCACCGCGCTTCGGACGCGGATTTTCCGAGCGAGGCAACGGCTCGCGAAACTGATCGAGACAGCCTGAAGGCAGCCCAAGGGATCCCCGCCCGCAACGCGGATAGAGAAGAGATCATGATCCGAATCCTCACGTCTTGCCTTGCACTTGCCAACCGCCTGGATTGGCTACCGCCGCTTCTCATGCGCCTATTCGTCGGATACTTCTTCTTCGAGACGGGGTGGGGAAAAATCCACAACCTCGATGCCTTTGCGGAGCGCTTTGCGGGATGGGGCATTCCCTATCCCTACTTCAACGCGATGCTCTCTGCGTACACGGAGCTCGTCGGCGGCGCGCTGATTGTGGCGGGTCTTCTCACGCGGATCGTGGCGATTCCCCTGATCATCAACATGCTCGTGGCGATCGTGACCGTGAAATTCGTCTCGGTCTCGAGTGTCAACGACTTCGTCGAGCTCGACGAACCGCTTTACCTCCTCTCGTTCTTTTGGCTCATGCTTTCGGGACCCGGAGTGGTAAGCCTCGACTTCTTCTTGGCGCGGGCGGTTGGGATTCGAGACTGGGCATGGGGTTCGGGAACCAGGGCGCAGGGCACCTAGGGCGCAGTCGCGTAGCCTCGGGCTGCGTGCGAGGCAGTGGGGGGATCTCCGCTGCCTTCGCTGGTCTTCGGGCGAGTCGACTACTTGACCGTGATGACTCCGGGCGGCTTCCAGGTGCCTTCACCGGGGGGAAGGATCGAGGGCGGCGTCTCCTTCGGCCAGTAAAGGCGCATCACCAGGTAGATCGGGCCATCCGGAGCGGGTAGCCAATTGGCCTTGTGCGCCGCACCTGGCGAATCCTTCTGGATGTAGATCGTGAGCGAGCCGTCCGGGTTCTTCTTCATGTTCGGCAGCATCGGCGAGTTGATGAGATACCGGTCAATCGGATTTTTGATCAGCAGCTGGGTCTTGCCGTCGTACATTGTCACCGACCAAAACGCGTTGACCGGCGGTAACTGCCCCTCGGCGAACGTCAGCGTGTACTTGTGCTTGCTGCCATCGAGGGGGCCGCCCGCGCTGTCCGTGCGGGTTAGCGGATAGGTCGCTTCGACGGGATCATTCGCATAGATACCGGCCTTCGCCACGGCGGCGCGCTTGCGCCAATCACCGTGGAAGAACGCTTGATCACCGCCGGCCAATCCGCCCACCCGCCAGCCATTGATGTCATTGCCCGTGCTGGCGACTGCGGCCGCCACTTTTTCCTCACCGTCTTTCATGCCAAGACCAACTTCCGCCTTATGCCCAAGCGACAGGTCCCTGAAGTCGAACTGCTTGCCCGGGCCGATCCCGATGCGCGCGAGCTTGGCACGGATCTCTGTTTCCTCGGGCGTGGCGGGCGCGAACTGCAGTGCGAAGTCGAGGTATTCGAAAAACCCGGTCTTCACGAGATCCTTGTCGATCTTCGGAAAGTTGACCGGGGGGGCGGCGGCCGGCGCGGGCTTCTTCAAGTAGGCCGACAGGGTCTGCACCTTGTAACCCGATTGGACCTTCTTCACGTTCGGCATGTCGTGCTGGTTGAAGAGCTGGGTGCGGTAGGCGGCGGCGGAGAACTGGGTGCCGGAGCGGAACACCTTCTGGATGCCGTTCGGCGCCTCCCCCTTCCAGTCGGGTCCCACCACCATGTAGGAGCCCGCTTCGCTACCGGTCGAACGGCTTCCGATGTAGCCATAGTTGTAGGTGCTGCCGTCGATCAGTTGTACCGAGTAGTAACGGCCCTTCGGTACCGCAGGGACGCTCAGCACGATGGGCTCAGCGCGCAGATCCATCCATAGGATGGAGTAGGGCGTGTCGCTGTTCGGGGTGACGACCGCCGTGTCCTTGTACGTGAAGACGCGCGCTTCGTTGGCGATCTGGTTGAAGGGAGCCTTGAACTGGCCCGAGGCAGGATTGACGGCGAAGTCGTACATGATCGCGTAGTTCATCACGATCGGGAGACCGTAGATGAACCCCTCCTCGGCAATCTCCTTTGTTTCGGCGATGCTGGGTCGGGTCTTGTCCGTCTTCTCCGCCTGAGAGACGGCGTCTCCGCTGTGGGCGCAGCCGGTGAGGAGAGCTGCGGCGACGATCCCCGCCAACACCCCGTGGAGGGAGATTCGTATTTTCATTCCCATGACTTCTTTGCTCCGTCTCTCTTTTCCGTCGCGGGGGGAGGCCCGCACGCGTTGGGCAGTCAAACCCTTGTAACGCCACGCGCGGAAGGTCTTCGCGGATCGCGGGACCGATGCGTCGGAGGCGGCGGACACTAGCACGCGGTCCTTGGTTCACCGCTCCGATACCCGCGGCAGAGAAATCGAGCGACCCTGTCTCCCACTGTGTAAGCGATGTCCGAGTGCTCGCCGCAGGAGCGAAGGAGGAATGCGTTACCGCTGGATCTACTTACGGTTCTTGAGCGCCTCCAGGTTCAGGCATCTGCTGGAATGCCTGACGCAGGGCGGCCAGCGCCGTCGGCTCGGTGATCATGTCCACATGCCCGAGGCCGGGAACAATCTCGACGGAGAGATCCGGCTTTGTGGGCCTTAGGACGCGCGCATAGCGATCGGCGTAGAACTGATCGTCGTCGGCGCCGACCAGTAGCGTCATCGGCTTCTTCGTATGTTCTAGCGCGGTGAGATAGTCGCGGTTCGCCAAGTTCATGAGGAGTCGAAAGGAATAGGTGCCGGTCAGGTCCTTGTTCCCCGGTGGTATGGCGAATGCGATTCCTTCCAGTCCGTCCAACTGGTGAATGCCGAGCTGGTTGAGAATCAGGAGACCCACAATACGAGGCAGATAGGGAGCCGCCCATCCACCCGTGTTTGGGCGAGCGACCGGCGCGGGATAGGGCAACGCCGGCGCAATGACGATGTAGCGATCGAAGAGGGCGCCGTAGCGCCCGCCCGCAATGCGCATCGTGAAGGCGCCGCCTGCGGAAAATCCGATGAGCGTAAAGGCCGAATCTGAATGGAGTGGCCTGATTGTCGCGACGAAATCGGCGAGATCGTCGTCGAGCTGTCCGATGTAGTCGATGTCGCCACGCCGGCCCGAGCTCCCATGTCCGCGTAGATCCAGCGCATAGACGGTCGCGCCGGTTGCATGGAGTGTCTTTGCAATGGCGTGCATCACGCTGCTTTCTGTGGCCGAGCCGTGGATCAGGATTGCGATCTGGCGATCGTCGCCGGGATAAGCACGATAGGCGAGCGGGGCGCCATCCCGCGCCGTATACCGACTCAGCGCTGGCAAATCGACGCGATCAAGATGCCGGGGTGGCATCGGTCGGGGTGGCGCTGCGGTTCCGAAGAGGATTGCTCCTCCGACAGCCGCAATGAGAATGAGCGAGATGCCCGCGAACACAAGGACAACACGGCGCCAAAGCACGGCAACCCTTTCTGCGGCGACAGGGGCGCAGGCTTCACCGTACGGTAGCCCGATTCGCGCTGGCAGAGTCACTTGCCCCCGCGCGTCCTCACAGCTTCGAAGCGGCGCAGTGCGGCTACGCGCCGCTCGGCGTGGCTCACGATCGGCGGGGGATAATTCCGCGGCGGATGCGGCAGCTCCCACGGTGTATGGATCAGCTGGTCCTCCACGCCCTCGAGTTCGGGAACCCAGCGCCGCACGAAGCTCCCCTCCGGGTCGAACTTCACACCTTGCGACACAGGGTTGAAGATCCGGAAGTAGGGCTGCGCATCGGTACCCGTAGACGCCGACCACTGCCATCCCCCGTTGTTGCTGGCGGGATCGCCGTCCACGAGCCCCCGAAAGAAGAAGTCCTCACCGAGGCGCCAGTCGAGGAGGAGATCTTTGGTCAGAAAGCTCGCGACGACCATGCGGATACGATTGTGCATCCAGCCCGTGGCAGCGAGCTGCCGCATGCCGGCGTCGACGATGGGAAAACCCGTGCGGCCCTCGCCCCATGCTGCAAGCGCCTCGGGATCGTCATTCCACTCGAGGGCGTCGTATTCCCGACGATAACATCCCCGCTGTACACGCGGGTTCTCGGCCAGGACGGCGCGATAGAACTCGCGCCAGATGAGCTCGTTTACCCATTTGCTCGAGCCCTCCGCCGCGCTTTTTTCATCCTCGGCGCATGCCCGGGCGGCGTCGACGCAGCTTCGGGCGGAGATCACTCCGAATCGAAGATAAGGAGAAAGGCGCGAGGTGCCGTCCTTGGCTGGAAGGTCGCGATCCGCCGCGTAGCCCCGCACGGCTCCGGAGAGGAACCGCTCGAGGCGGCGCTCCGCCGCCGCTTCGCCTCCGGGCGGAAGCTCTGCGTCGGACTCGAAGTCGAGCTCCTCGGGACTTGGCAACGCAATCCCGAGGGTCTCCGAGACTTTCGGGATGGGCGGCGGGAGGTGCGGCGCGAGACGCGGCGCTTGCGGCTCGCGGTGGAGCCGCGCCCACCACGCGTTGCGGTAGGGTGTATAGACTGCATAGGGGCCGCCCCTCGCCGTCCGGATCTCCTCGCTGGCAAAGACGACGTCATCTTTGGTCTCGAAGCTCCGTACTCCGGTGCGCTCCAGAACCGCGCGCACGCGCGCATCGCGGCGCCGTGCGTACGGCGTGTCGCAGCGTCCCCACGTCACAAGCTCGGCGCGTGTCGCGTCGATGAGCCGCGCGATCTCCACCGTAGGGTCCCCTCGGAGCACAAGAAGCGTGGATCCACGGGCGGTGAGACTGGCGCGGAGCGCCTTCAGGCAATCGAGCAGGAAGCGGACGCGCGGTGCGCCCGTGCGCGAACTCCTCAGGATCGTGTCGTCGAGCACGAAGAAGGGCAGACACTGGTCGCCACGTGCTGCCTCCGCGAGTGCCCGGTTGTCTCGCAGCCGGAGATCGGCGCGGAACCAGTGAAGGGTGCGCATCAGGCGGCCGGCGATTCCTTTTCGCTCGGGACGCCGCAGCGTCCAGGCCCGCACGCAGCCTCCTCGCGTCCGGTGAGCCAAAGGCGGTTGCGGGCGAAGACCCTGTAGCTCGCGTCGAAGATCCCGCGCAGGACGGGCCAGCGCGTGGGTGCTACGAGCCAGCCAAGACCCACCGCGCTGTAGAGCCGACGGAAGACTTCGACGCCCTCGAGGAGAGTTCCATCTGGCAGGACACCGTGGATCCGGCTCATGAGCGCCTCGTAGCTGAGACTGTAAGCGGCAGGATTGAAGCCAGGGGCAGCGATGTCTTCGAAGGAGATCCGGCCCCGCCCGCGATCGAGTCGACCCAGAGCATGAATCTCTCGCATGCAAAGCGGACAGCCGCCGTCGTAGAGAACACGGATTTCCCAGGCCGTCGTCTCGACGGCGGGACTCTGGCCCGCGGTCTCGAGAGTGCTCACGCTTGGTCTCTCCTTCGGCGCAAGGCGACGGGCGCGTCGCTTGAGCGACCGCGACCTGAAGGGTGGTGCCGGGGCGCTCTCCAAGCTGCGGCACGTCGCTCGGGCTTCACGTGCTTCGGAAGGGCCGGGACTGCCCTCTTCGTACGCGTCAGAGGGCTCCCATCTTAGGCCCGGGCAACAGGGAATCTAGTCAGTGACACGCAACCTTGCCGCAGCCGCGAGGGTGGGTCTCGCGCTGCCGATCCTCGGCCGGGCGGGCTATGCTGCGAACACCCGGCAGGCCCTGGAGGTGCTGCTTACGCTGCGGATTGTGTACTCGGTCGTGACTTCCGTTGTCGGCCTCCTGGGCTTCGCCATTGCGCTTGCCGATCCGATCCGGCGCGCCTGCCATACCGCGATTCGAGAGGGAATTCGCGCCCTCCACGCCAGCGGAGTCGCTCGAGATCCGCTCCCGCTCGGCCAGATCCTCAGGGTGACCCCGTGAGTGCGAGCGGCGCACCCTCCGCGGAGAGAGCTCGCCACTGGGCCCGGCGAGCCGCCACAATCCCGGCTGTGGGTTGCGCCTTCGTGCTGGTGGTGGCGCTACTCCCCGTGGCCCTTCCAGTCGCAGTCGTCTATGACACGCTGCGCGGAACGCGATTCATTGCGGCGCGCAGCCTTCTTCTTCTGGCGTGGTTTTTGACCTGCGAAGTCTGGGGACTCGCCGCCACGGGACTCCTCTTCCTGGGCCAGGCTACGATCGCGAGGCACGATCGCTTACGAGCGGATCGCTGGTTCTACGCGCTTGAATCGCTTTGGTCAGGAGCCCTCTTCCACGGCGCCGAGCGCATCTTCGGATTCCGCGTGGTTCTCGAACCGGGAAGTGACGGCGGGATGGGTCCCCTCATCGTCTTTGCCAGGCACGCGAGCATGGGCGATGTGCTCCTTCCCTTGCTTCTTCTGGCTCCCCGCGGCCTGCGCATGCGCTACGTGATGAAGCAGGAGCTGCGCCTCGATCCCTGCCTTGACGTCGTGGGCCACCGTGTTCCAAACACCTTCGTGCGACGGAACTCGGGGGACGCGGCGCCGGAGATCGCGGCGGTAGTACGCCTTCTGAATGGGCTCTCGGCGCGAGACGCCGTCGTAATCTTTCCTGAAGGGACGCGCTTTACGCCGGAAAAGCGCGCGCATGTGATTTCGCGGATCGCGGCCTCGGGGAACGAAGCGGCTTCACGCCAGGCCCGCGCACTGAAGCACGTCCTCCCGCCACGACCCGGTGGAGCGCTTGGGCTCCTCGAGGCAAATCCCGGTGCGGACGTTCTCTTCTTCGCCCATACCGGCTTTGATGGCATCGCGACCGTCTTTGACCTGTGGGCGGGAAGGCTCGTCGGAGCGACGATCCGGGTGTTCACCTGGCGCGTCCCCTTCGCAGAGATCCCGAAGGATCGGGAGGGTCGCCTGGTGTGGCTCGCCCAACACTGGGAGCGCGTCGATGCCTGGGTCGGGGAGCACCACGCGCGCCAGGACGTTTGATGCAGGCCTTCTTTTCCGTCCTGCCTCTGACCCTCGGCTCGCTCGCGCTGCTCTTCCTCGCGGTCTGGGTGCTTTCCCTCGTGCGGCGGGACGCGAGTGTCGTCGACGTGCTCTGGGGGATTGGTTTCGCGTTCGTGGCGCTCGTGACCTATGGGGCTTGCGGCGCTCCGACATCACGCGCTCGCCTCGTGCTCGGGCTCACCGTCCTTTGGGGGTCGCGCCTCGCGCTCTACCTCAGCTGGAGGAACTCCGGTCAGGGTGAGGACTTCCGCTACGGCGCCATGCGTAGGCGCCACGGAGAGCGCTTCGCCTGGGTGAGCCTCTACACGGTATTTGGCCTCCAGGCCGCGTTGTGCTGGGTGATCTCCCTTCCCGTTCAGGCCGCGATCGCCTCTCCCACCTCGGCGACGCTGGGTCTCCTGGACGCCCTCGGCGTCGTCCTCTTCGCGGTGGGCTTCTTCTTCGAAAGTGTGGGGGACCTTCAGCTTGCGCGCTTCAAAGCCGACCCCATGAATCGGGGCAAGGTGATGGACCGCGGACTTTGGGCGTGGACGCGCCACCCCAACTACTTCGGTGACGCCGTGGTGTGGTGGGGACTCTTTACGCTTTCGCTCTCCACGCCGGTCGGCATCTTCACGCTGCCCGCTCCGCTTCTCATGACGTTCCTGCTGCTGCGCGTCTCTGGCGTCGCCCTCCTCGAGCGATCGCTCGTGAAGAGGCGTCCTGAGTACAAGGAATACATGGAGAGGACGAGCACGTTCTTGCCCCTCCCGCCGCGGCGCCGGGCCGCGCAGCGAAGCGGCTAGCCTCTCAGGAATCCGCGAGAAGCTTTTCGAGATCCGGCCAGTCGATCGCAGTCTGGGCAGCGAACGCCTTCAGGAGGAGCTCCCGATCGGCCGCGTCTTCTTGCTTGCGGAAGCTCTTCACCGCCTTGCCGAGGGTTTTGGCGGGCGGCGCTGGCGGCGCCTCCGTCTTCAGCGCGCCTTCCTCGTGCTCGAGACCCAAGAGATCCAACCATTCGAGGAGGAGGGGCTTTCGACACTGCAGGAAGTACACCGCGAGGAGCTCCTCCGCGACGTCGCTTGCAGCCACGCGCGCGAGCGTGCGTCGCACGGCATCGGCACGTTTTTCGAAGGGCTGCCGCATCAAAAAAATCGGACGCGCGCGCATGGCCGCGCCGGCCAGCGCCACGGCCTGGGCAAAGGTCGCGGGGGAGGCCTCTGAGATCGCCTTTAGCACCTCGCGGGCGCGCTCCGGTGGCATCGTGGCGAAGACTTGGTAGGACCGCATGGCGGCGTGTTTAGCACCGCGCGGCCGAGGCGTCGCGCTGCTCGGCGTGAACCGGCGGTAGCTCCGGCAGCGCAGCAGCGCCGACCACTGCCCGCAGACCGCGGTCGTAGGTAAAGAAGTTCCATGCCCAGTTGAGGAGCACGGATGCGCGGTTGCGGAATCCCACAAGAAATACGATGTGCACCAAGAGCCACGCCCACCAGGCGATCCTGCCCGAGAGCTCCCAGCCGAAGACGACGGCCACCGCCCGGTTCCGACCGATCGTCGCCATCTGGCCCTTGTCGCGGTAGCGAAATGGGAAGGGGGGGTGCCCGCGCAGCGTGCGCAAGAGATTCAGTGCGACCGCCTGACCCTGCTGGATCGCGACAGGCGCGACCTGCGGGAGCGACTCAGCCCCCTTGAGGAGAGCAAGGTCCCCGATCGCATACACGCCTGGATGTCCCGGCACCGCGAGCGTCTCGTCGACCGGGATCCGCCCGCTTCGCCCAGTGGCGAGAGCGAGTCGTACGCCTAGGTTTTCACCGCGCACGCCCGCCGCCCACACCACAGTGCGCGCGGGAATGCGATCGCCCGAGTGCAGTCGCACCCCTGCGGGGTCCACGCGCTCGACCATCGTCCCAAGTCGCACCTCGACACCAAGAGCCGTTACCTGAAGGAGTGCCTTCGCCTGAAGGCGAGGCGGGAAGGACGGCAGGAGGGCACTCCGGCCCTCGAGCAGCCACACACGCATCTCACCCTTCAGGCCGGGGAAATCGTGGGGCACGACGTGGCGCTTCAGCTCGGCCAAGGCGCCGGCGAGCTCGACCCCCGTGGGTCCACCCCCCACCACGACAATCCCGAGAAGCTCCTCGCGCAGCACGGGATCGGCGGTCGCATCTGCGCGCTCGAGGCAGGAGAGCGCGCGGTTTCGTACCGCGAGGGCATGGTCGAGATCGTGAAGAGGCAGTGCGTAGGCCGCGACGCTTTCGTTGCCCCATGTCTCCGTCGTGCTTCCGGCGGCGAGGATCAGAAAGTCAAAAGGAATGTGCTCGCCGTCTTGGAGCGCGATCCAGCGGGCCTCGAGGTCGGCGGCAAACACCTCCCCCAACCGGAATCGCGTGTTGGGCCAGCGCCGCAAGATGGATCGAACGGGGTGCGCGACGTCTTGCGAGGTGAGGCCCGAGGTCGCGACTTGATAGAGCAGGGGGAGGAAGGCGTGGTAGTTGTGGCGGTCGATCACCGTCACGTCGACCGGTGCGTGGCGCAGCGCGCGGGCCACGGTGAGCCCGCCAAACCCTGCGCCTACGATCACGATGCGCGGCTTCGCCATCAATGGGCCTAGCCCCGTGCCTCCACCAGGAGCTCGACGTCGGCGTGGGGTTGGGTGCTGCGCCCACCCGCGAATGCGCGTCCTGCCGTCGCCGTCCAGAGGAGGATCAGTCCCGCAGCTCCCGCGGAGTGGAGGGCCGTCACCTCCACCGGCAGTCGCAAGAGGACGTTGGCAATGCCGAGACCGACCTGCACAAAGCCGAGCGCAGCGGCGAGAGCGGTGAGGCGCGCAAGGCGTGGCTCACGCCGCGCGAGAAAAGCGCACAAGACAAGCGTCGCCAGAAGGAGGTAGCCGTTCGTGCGGTGCAGGAGATGAAGACCCCGTACCCCCTCGAGAGAGGGAAAGAAGACGCCTCCCGCACACGTGGGCCACTCGAGGCAGGCAAGGCCCGCGTGACGAGACGAAACGAGGCCGCCCAGCACGACTTGGAAGGCGAGCAGTGCCCCGGCTCCCGCAATCGCCGGGCGCAGCGCGCGGCGGAGGGGGGGCTGGCCCGGGGCCGCATCGCTCCCTTTCCCTCGCGCGCGCGTTGCGGCATCGGAAAGCCGCTGCTGGATCACGAGGAGCGTTGCGGCGAAGAGATTCCCCATCACGAGGTGCGCGGTCACCGTCCATGCCGCGAGCAGCTGGAGCACCGTGAGACCGCCGAGCACGACCTGAAGGGCGAGCAGGAATCCTCCCGCGGCGCTCCATCTCGCGGTGAGGACACGCGTTTTCGGGTAGGCGAGGCAGGTGGCCGAGAGCCCGAGAAAAAGTAGAGAGACGATGCCACCGGTCACTCGGTGGCCGTATTCAAACGCCACCCGGAAGTCGAGCTGTGGGACGAGCGTGCCAAAGCACAAGGGCCAGTCCGGGCACGCGAGGCCCGCGCCGTGCGCACGCACCAAGGCGCCGAGCACGAGCTGCCCCGCGGTGAGAGCGACGAGCGTGGCGTAGGCGTGGGAGAGGTGTGTGAGAAAACGCGCATCGCGCGCCGCCTCTCCCTCCTCTAGAGTGCTCCGCGCGC